>DATGJN010000121.1 GCA_035295165.1 bacterium | reverse complement strand
TCTACCGCTCCAACGAGGAGCGCCGCGTCGCGTTTCCGAAGTGGTTGCACTACTACAATCACCATCGCCCCCACACGGCGCTGGAAGGGCGGGTCCCAGCGGTCGCGAGTGTCAACAACGTGTGTGGGAACCACAACTAGTACGGTCACGCTCGAATATGACGACTCGGTTGAGTTTTATCGTGCGTTGGTACGGATCGAGGGGCGCACTCTCAATGCGAAGGCCGTGGTCACAGCCAATCTCGACGATGTTACGGCGACGACGCAAGTCGAAGTGACCCGTAAGGAGGAGGGACCGGACTTTCGAGTGCGGCTCACGAGGGAGGAGTGGGGCTCTTATCGCGGCATTGTTGAAAACGAACGAGATGAAAGCGGAGACGACATTCGGGTGATCAAGATTGCCGGTCTTCACCCCGCGCTAGCGCCATATCTTGGCGAGAGATTGGAGGGACAGAACTCACCAGTTTGTCGATCACTTATGGCGGAGATCGTTGCTGATGTTGCGGCCCGCTACGTGGTTAGCGAGCTCTATCGATTGCGTAGGAGCTACGAAGGCTTTGACGCGGAGCGACTCTACCGCGAGCACTACCGCCGCGTGACCAGGTTCTTGCCCCGGTTTCAGAAAATCTTAGTGGGAGAGCCTGAGGTGGCGAGGATCTCGCAGGAGTTGCCTCCCGTTGCTATTTTGGAGGGACCCGTAGGCGGTGTCGATGTTATTTCATGAGCCTGATCTCGCCGGTCCCATCGGGCGTTGAGACCAGAGTCGAAGGAGACGATGCTGGAGTTGCCTCAGGCGACGATAGTTGAGGAAGCGTACCGAACAGATCGGGGCGTGATGTATCATGGCTCCATTGAGAGCTTTCTTTCGTCTGCCGTGGGCGCACGCTATCGACACAAAGTTCAGCTCATTTTCACTTCGCCCCCTTTCCCGCTCAACCGGAAGAAGAACTACGGCAACCCTCAAGGCGAGCCTTATGTTGATTGGTTGTCGAGTTTCGCTCCCGCCTTTCGCGACTTGCTGACGGAGGACGGTTCGATCATCATTGAGTTGGGCAATGTGTGGGAACGCGGGCAACCCGTGATGTCAACACTCCCAATGCGGGCTCTGCTCTCGTTCCTCGGGAAGGCCGAACTTTTCTTATGCCAGCAGTTTATCTGCTATGATCCGGCAAGGCTGCCAACCCCTGCCCAGTGGGTTAACGTCGAGCGGATACGCTTGAAGGATGCTTTCACACTGCTGTGATGGATGGCGCCGACCTCACGACCCAGAGCTAATAACAGGAAGGTGCTCAAGGAATATAGCCCAGCTATGTTGCGGCTGCTTGCGCTGGGAAAGTACAATGCCGGCAAGCGGCCTTCCGAGCACGCCATAGGCAGGACCTCCTTCCTGACGAATAATACGGGGGCAATCCCTTCCAACGTTCTAACAATCGCCAACACAACAGCGAAGGACGAATACCTGCGGTATTGTCGAACCCACGGCCTGCAGCCTCAGCCTGCTCGGATGCCCTTGAGTCTCGCTGACTTCTTTATTCGATTCCTGACGTCGCCGCGCAATCTTGTGCTTGATCCGTTTGCCGGAAGTAAGTCCTCGCGGACGGTACACGTCCCTGGATTGTTGACCTTACGGATCGGGCGTTCAGTTACGCTATTCTCCGGTCGAGCCGGGTCTGACTGTCGTCGCCGACGGTACAGATCCCTGGATCATCGAACGGAAGTGCGGAATGTAGGTCCAAATACCTTTGAAGGAGCATCACCAGTCCTCTTCAGTCTTAGCGCATCTCTCAAGGGAGAGCTTCCGAACATTCGAGCATACTCTCGACTGAATTGTGATGCACTATTGTACCCTACCTTAAACGCTGCTCCCTCCGCTGTTTCACCTTCATGGATCAGCAGACGCCTTGCCTCCAGCAGCCGGAGGCGTTTCTGATACTGAATTGGGCTCATTGCCGTTACTTTTTTGAAGTGTTCAAAGAAAGCAGAACGGCTCATCTTCGCAGCTTTCGCTAAAGAGGTCACATCTACATCTTCACTGAGTTCGGATCTTAAGTTGTAAATCGCCTGAGAGATTTTGTGCATTTTGCTTCCGGAGCGAACGAACTGCCGGATCGCCGGTCCGTCTGCCCCCTTCAAGAGATGATAAAGGATTTCTTTGGTCACTAAAGGCCCTAGCACGGATGCGTCTTCGGGAACGTGAAAAAGCTTCCCCAAGCGAATCGCAGCCTCGAGCATTTGATCACTCGTTTTTCCGATGAACACCGCGCGCAGAGGATTCTTCGTTTCCTTCGGGCCCGTTTCTAGCTGAGCAGCCACCTCACTTAGCGCCAGCGAATTGAAATCGATTTTGAGGCATAAAAACGGCTCCTCTAGTGTTGCCGAAGAGACGCGACTGGTGACCGGCAAATCAATCGCAGTAGCAATGTAATGAGTCCGATCCCATCGATAGACTTCGCGGCCCAGAATGATTTCCTTAGATCCCTGAGCGACGATACATAACGATGCGCGCCAAACTTCTTTCGTGCGATGACCGGGGCGAGATAATTTCATGCAATACGTGCCACGAAGGGGCGATTCATGTGCCCCGTCTCCAGGGGAAAAGCGATTGATTATTTTTGCAAGATCAGAGCGAAGGTCATTCAAAACATGACACCTCTAAAATTAAGGTCATCGTCATTATAGAGTTGTGTGGACTATTGGGCAATATGGGTTCTTCCTGGACTATTAGGCAATAAATTTGGACTTTTGTGGATTTACCTCATGAAACCGCAACGGCATATTGAATGCAGAATGACACTTTAAACAGGGAGTTTGGAGTATGCGCTTTTTCGTGACTGGCGCCACCGGAGCCGGGGGGTAACGACACGAGGAGCGCAGCCGGCCATGGCTGATTATCCTGTCCCGCGACCGACGCGGTCAAGGGCGCAACGGGCCGGGCCGTACGCTCGCGGCGGACGGAGCTGGAGATAGCTGTTTGAAGGGCCGGCTGCGCGCGAGAGGCCTCGTGCCTGGAGGTATGTTCGCTACTGGCCCTCGCGCTGGGAACTGGCGTTCAACAGGGCGAATCGCTGAAGTCGGCGTCTGACAAGGCTTTCCGCTACGCGCTACGCACGGATGGGGTAGGAACCGCTCGTCATGCAGGCGAATGAAGGCGTGCTGGTCACGCCTCGTCTATAGTTGCGGTTGGTAAGCTGAAAGCGGAATTACGGAGCCGCCAGCCAATCCGCGAGGGTCCAATCAGAACCGAAGGAGGTCGGCCCATGAACAGGCAGAAGATCGCGCTCGCGCTAGTGGTGATCACCGCGGTCATCGCATCGGCCTACAGCTCGAGCGCCGCTCCCGCCGCGAGCCCGCAGCTCGTCGTGGGAACGACTCCGACGTCGCCGGTGCCGCTCGTGCCGAACAGGAACATCACCGGGAAGATCTACGCGCTGTGGCCGAATACGACGACGCCGGCCTGGCCTCTCTATACCATCCCAACCGAGGTCGCCGCGTTCAAGCAGTACCTCCCGAATGTGACTCTGGTGCAGTTGGTCGGCAACAACGACCAGGCGCTTCAGCAAACACAGGTCGAGGCCGCCATCACGGCAAAGGCGATGGCCGTCGTCTACAGTCCCGTCGTGCCCACGGCCGCCGGCGGCGCGCTCAAGCAATTCGCCGATGCGAAGATCCCGGTCATTGCACTGCGCCAGGACCCGATCGGCGGGCCAGTCAACAGCTACGTATGGGTCGACTTCGAGGGCGTCGGGAAGTTCTGGGGTGACTACCTCACGGCCCACCTGACGACCGACGTTGGGCACAAACCG
The DNA here is from genome assembly GCA_035295165.1 of bacterium. Classification (NCBI taxonomy): domain Bacteria; species bacterium. Next base: position 14,282 of record DATGJN010000121.1, on the reverse strand, counting down.
GTCCGGCTCGCGGAGATCCTCGGGGACCCGACCTTCGAGGTGTACAACCGCTGGACCAATGGCGTCAGCCCGGCACTAAATGCATTGGTCAGTAGTGGCCAGGTGCAGATCGTGTGCAAGACGGACACGAAGGGGTTCGTCCCGGCCTCCGCACAGGCCGAGATGGACCAGTGTCTTACGACGAACGGCGGCAACGTCGACGCCGTCCTCGTGATGCAGGACAGCACGGGAAATGGCGTCGCCGCCTCCCTGGCGAGTCAAAACCTGCTCGGCAAGGTGAAGTTCTACGGCGGGCACGACGGTGACGTCGTTGCGCTCCAGCGGATCCTGCTCGGGTACCAATACGGCACGTTCCACCCGGACGGCAGGCAGACCGCGCTCGCGACCGTCGCGCTCGTCATCGCGGCGATCCAGGGGAAGACGCCGCAGAGCACGGGCTACATCAACGCGAAGTTCCTCAATGGGTTCTACCCGGACGGCGTGCCCACTTACCTTGCGCCGGAGACGCTCGTCACCGCAGCGAACATGCAACAGACAATCGTGGACGACGGGTTCCTGCCAAAGGACAAGATCTGCACGGCCGCGGTCGCGAACACGGCCTTCTGCAAGGGAAACTAGTTCCCCAACGCGTTGAGAAGGGATCGGCCGTTGTCGAATCCGCACGGGAGCCGCAGTGATCGCTGATCGGCAGGGCACCGGCCCCCTTCTCGAACTCCGCGGCATCGCGAAGTCCTACGGTGCCGTCGTTGCCCTACGCAATGCCAACCTCACCCTGCATCGTGGCGAAGTCGTCGCGCTGGTGGGTGACAACGGCGCCGGCAAGTCGACGCTCATCAAGATCCTGTCCGGGAGCGTTCCGCTCGATAGCGGAGTGATCCGCTTCGAGGGTGAACCGGTCGAGATCCGGCGGCCGAGCGACGCGGTCAACCTCGGGATCCAGACCGTGTATCAGGACCTCGCGCTTTGCGACAACCTCGACATTATCGACAACATCTTCCTCGGACGTGAGCTGCGGAGCGGGCTTCTGCAGGGCTGGCGGCTGAAGCGGCCGGAGATGGAGCGGGTGGGGCGAGAGATCCTCGACTCGATGGCCATCCGGATCACCCACATCGACGTGCCCCTCGGCGCCCTCTCCGGCGGACAACGTCAGTGTGCCGCGGTCTGCAGGGCCGTGCTCGGCGACCCGAAGGTGGTCGTGCTCGACGAGCCGACGGCCGCGCTCGGCGTGAGTCAAACGCAGGATGTGTTGACGCTCATCGGACGTCTGAAGGCGCAGGGGCGCGGTGTCATCGTCATCTCACACGATATCCCCGACCTGCTTCGAGTGGCCGACCGCATCGTTGTCCTTCGACTGGGCGAAACCATCGCCGACCGGGCCGCAGCGGAGTGGACCGAGCATGCGCTCGTGTCGGCGATCACCGGTGCCGCGCGCCTCGAGCAGCTCGCCGAACCGCCGCCGGTGCGACAGGAGAGATCGCTGTGACGCTGAATTCAGTGCTGCGGTACGAACCGTCAGCGGAGTGGGGGAGCGTGCCTGCCGGCGTGAGCTTCAGCGGCGACGCAAATTCCGTCGCGGTCGACTCAGCGGACCGGGTGTACGTGTTCAATCGCGGCCCTAGGCCGATGCTCGTCTTTCGCACCGACGGGACCCCCCTGGGTGGATGGGGCGATGGCGAGTTCCAGAATCCCCACGCCATCACGATCGATGCTGATGACAACGTCTATCTTGTCGATAGCCGCCTCGGCCACGTCGTGCAGAAGCGGACGAAGAGCGGCGAGTTGCTGATGCAGATCGGCACCTTCGGTCAGCCAGCCGAACGACACAGCGGGCGGTATTTCAACGGGCCGACCGACGTGGCCGTCCATCCGGTGACGCGCGAGCTGTTCGTCACGGACGGATACGGCAATGCACGCGTGCACCGGTTCAGCCCGGAAGGCGAGCACATCCTGTCGTGGGGCGAGTCGGGCGGGTACCCTGGCCAGTTCTCCGTGCCCCACGGGATCAGCTTCTTGGACGCTGACCATGTCATCGTCTGCGACCGTGAGAATTTCCGGCTCCAGATCTTCACCCTGGAAGGAAAGTTCGTTGAGCAGTGGCACGCGTTCAGACCGCTGGCCATCACCCGCTCGTCCCAAGATGGACTGTTCTTCGTGGCGGAGCTTGGTCCAGCTCCGTCCCAGCACGGCCTGCCGAATCTCGGGAATCGGGTGGTCGTGGTCAACGATCACGGCGAGACCGTCGCCCGGATCGGGTCGACGCTTCCCGGCGACGCGCCCGACCAGTTCCTCGCACCGCACGGACTCGCGCTCGATTCGAAGGGCGATCTCTATGTCGCCGAGGCACGCCGAACGTGGTCCACCGGCCAGCTCGGTTTCCCCGTTCCCGCGAGCGAGGAAATCAGCCTCCGAAAGTGGCGGCGGGTGGATGCATGAAGCGCCAATTGCCGAGAGCCGCGGACGACGGCAACTGGGCTGTGACCGTCCTCGAGCTCAAGCAGTTCGAAGCCCCGCTGAGTGCATTCGTTGTGGACGCCGACCCGGGCGTGAGGATCCGCGTCGCGGTTAATGCGCTCCTGCTCCAGCGGCGCCGGCAGACGATCATCGTCGACGCGGGAACCGGCGTGATGGCCCATCTCATCGACGGCTTGCAGATGGATCTGGACGCGGCGCTGCGCGCGCATCGCGTCAAGCCGAATGACATCGATCTGGTGATACTGACCCATCTCCACGGGGATCACGTCGGCGGAGCGCTCCACGGTTCATGGCCGGACGATCTCAGCCCGGCGTTCCCCAACGCTCGCGTCGTCGCTTCTGCCGTCGAGGTTGAGTGGTCCCGGGGCGGAGGGTCTGGCCGTATCAACGAAGGCGGCCCCGTCGCGGTCGCGGCACTCGCGCCCGTGCTTGTCGCCGTCGCTGGCGACGTCGAGGTCGCTCCGGGCGTTCGCCTGCGGCCCGCGCCCGGGCATACGCCGGGGCACTCGGTCGTGGAGGTTGACGGCCGCGAGCCGCTCGTCTTCGCGGCCGACCTCATTCACGCGATCGAGCTCGTCGAGCGGCCCCAAGCCGTCGTTCCGGACATCGACCAAGCTCTCGGGCTCGAAACGCGGCGCCGGCTGCTAAACGAGTTCGCCGACCGCGGCGTCGACGTGTTGGCGACCCATATCCCGGGCCAGGTTCCAGCGCGCGTCGAGCGATCAGGAAGCGGATTCAGATGGGTGCCTCGCCGCCGTGACTAAGCGGGTCGTCGCAGTGGTCGGCGCCGGACCCGGGGGGCTCTCCGCTGCCGCGGTGCTCAAGCGGCGCGGCTACCAGCCCGTGGTATTCGAACGGGGCAGGGTCGGCGAGTTCTGGCGAGGTCAGTACGACCGGCTGCATCTGCACACGATCCGCTGGCTGTCGAATCTGCCCGGGCTCCGATTCCCGCGTAGCGAGGGGAAGTGGGTCTCGCGCGACGGCGTAGTCGCGCACTTGGAGCGATACGTCGCCCATCACCGATTGGACGTCCGGACGGGTGTCGAGGTGCGGCGGGTGGATCGTACCCCGGACGGCTGGCGCCTCGAGACGTCGGCGGGGTCGTTCGACGCGTGGGCTGTGGTGGTCGCGACCGGCTACAACCGAGTGCCGGTCGAGCCGACCTGGCCTGGACTTGACCAGTTTCCAGGGAACATCACGCTCGGTGCGCACTACAAGAACGGCGCCCCATATCGGGGCCGCGATGTGCTGGTGGTGGGCATCGGTAATACCGGAGCCGAGATCGCCGTCGATCTGGTCGAAGCTGGTGCCGGTAAGGTCTGGCTCTCGTATCGCACACCGCCGAACCTGACGACACGCGACGGTCCCATCCCCCCGCCGCTACTGGGCATCCTGCTGCGGTCCTTCGGGGCGTCCGTGGAATTCGGCGATCGGCTGATGGCGTACTTACAACGCAAGGGCGGCTTGCACGACCTGTCCGAGTACGGGTTGCCGCCCTCCCCCCGCGGCGTGGTCACGCAGATGGTCCGCGATGACGTCATCCCAGTCATCGATGTCGGGATGATTCCGCTCGTCAGGCAGCGGAGGATCACGCCGGTTCCAGCGGTCGAGCGTCTCGAGGGCAAGGAGGTCGTCCTTGCGGACGGCAGCCGTCTGACGCCTGACGCGGTGATCGCCTGCGTTGGCTACCGCCGCGGCCTCGAGCCGCTCGTTGGCCATCTCGACATCCTCAACGAACGCGGGCGGCCGGTCGTGTATGGCGGCGAGGCGGCACCGAACGCGCCACGCCTGTATTTCGTCGGCTACAAGAACAACATCAGCGGAATGTTCCGCGAGTTCGGCTACGAGGCTCGAGACATCGCCCGCGCGCTCAAGCATGCCTAACGCGACCGATGGGCAGCGACGACGAAGCCGCGCCTGAAGGGACGAAGACTATGGGTGACCTGCCGATCGCTCCTGAGCTGCGGATCCTCCTCGACAAGCAGGAGATCCACGACGCATTGATGCGCTATTGTCGCGGGGTCGACCGCTGCGACGAAGAGCTCATGCGCTCGATCTTCCACCAGGACGCACGCGCCTTCAAGGCACCGGCCTGGGAGTTCGTCGCGCATTTCATTCCAGCCAATAAGGAAGCGACCACGTTCACCACGCATTTCATGGGCAACCTGTCGATCGATGTCGTCGGGGACAAAGCGTTCTCGGAGGCGTACTTTATGACATACGCGGGCCGGCGCCAGGATGGCCAGGAGGTCATCGACGTCTTCGCCGGCCGGTACGTGGATCGTTGGGAGCGCCGGAACGGTCGCTGGGGCGTGGTCCTCCGCGAGACGGTGCACGAGTGGAGTCGTGGCGACGTCGCTGGCCGCACCCCGTTCCCGATCCCGCCGAGTGAGGAAGGGACATTCGTCCAGCCGATCCGCGGCCGCGGCGACATCTCGTTCACCCGATGACGGCCTTGGCAAAGGAGGTCGTTGAGTAATTGTTCATCGGCGGACGCTGGACCGAGGCCGCGGGCCATCTCGACCTCACGAACCCTGCGTCGGGGGGCGTCATCGGGTCGGTGCCCGATGCGGGCGGGGCTGACGTCTCTGCTGCGATCGATTCCGCGGCCGAGGCACTGGCGGGATGGCGCGGACGGACGGCTCTCGAGCGGGCGCGCGTCCTGCGCGCGCTCGCGAACTCATCGTCGACCGCCGCGAGGAGATCGCGGCCATCATGACCGCCGAGCAGGGCAAGCCACTCGCGGAGGCGCGCGGCGAGGTCGCCTACGCGGCGAACACATGGAGGAGTATCTCAACGTCAGGGCCGTACGGATCAAGACGAGCTAGTCGCTACGAAGCGTGATCCGCGACCCCACAAAGCGGAGGAGACATTATGACAGTCAGTACCTCACCCTTGGCCCATCCCGATCGGTTTTTCATCGATGGCGAATGGGCCGCGCCCTCCAGCGCGTCCAAGATCGATGTCATCAATTCCGGGACGGAGGAATTGTTCGTCAGCGTCGCGGAAGCCCAAGCAGCGGACATCAATCGAGTGGTGGCCGCCGCGCATAAAGCATTCGATAAAGGTCCGTGGCCGCGTATGAGCCATAAGGAGCGCGCTGGCTATTTGAATGCTATCGCAACCGAACTCGACGCTCGTACCGATGAACTCGCCCGGATTTGGGTCACGGAGTCCGGCGTGACGCACAACATCGCCAAGGCTGCCACGCGCGGCCTCGGAGACAAATTTCGGTTCTATGCTGGTCTTGCCGACACTTATACCTTTCAGGAAGAGCACAAGACCAGCGCCGGCAGCGGAATCGGTCTGCTGGTGCGCGAGCCGGTGGGGGTGGTGGCTGCCATTGTCCCCTGGAATCACCCCGGCGCGCTGATTTCCAACAAGACCGCACCAGCTCTGCTGGCGGGCTGCACGATTGTCGTGAAGGCTTCGCCAGAGGCGCCAGGCGCAGCTTACCTCTTCGCGGAAATTTGTAAGAAAGTCGGCCTGCCGTCGGGAGTCTTCAACATGCTGACGGCGGACCGTGAGGTTTCCGAATTGTTGGTACGGCATCCGGATATCGACAAGGTGACGTTTACCGGCTCGACAGCAGCGGGCCGAAAGATCGCTTCGATCTGCGGCGAGCGCATTGCCCGCTACACGCTCGAACTCGGAGGAAAATCAGCCGCCCTGATCCTAGACGATTACGATGTCGGTATGGCCGCGAAAACGATTAGCGAGGGAGCCATCTTCCTGACTGGGCAAGTGTGTTCCTCGCTGACTCGTATCGTCGTGAATCGCAAGCGCCATGATGCGCTCGTTGACGCGCTGAGTGCGTGTTTTGAAAGCGTCAAGGTGGGCGATCCTTTCGATTTGGCTTGCCAGATGGGGCCATTGGCGATGCGTCGTCAGCGCGACCGGGTCGAAGGCTATATCACCAAGGGCAAGGGAGAGGGCGCGAAGCTCGCGACCGGCGGAGGACGGCCGGCGCATCTCCATCGCGGATTTTTCATCGAGCCGACCGTATTCGGAGATGTCGATAACAATTCGACCATCGCGCGGGAGGAGATTTTCGGCCCTGTTTTGTCCGTGATCCCGGCAGAAAACGAGGAGAACGCAATCGACATCGCCAACGACACGATCTATGGGCTGAACGCGGCCGTGTTTACCAACGATGTTGAACGTTACTATACGGTGGGACGCCGGTTGCGGTCGGGTTCGGTCGGACACAACGGCTCGCGGACAGACGCCAGAATCGCCATGGGTGGGTTCAAGCAATCCGGCCTCGGCCGCGAAGGCGGACTGGAGGGTCTGTTGCCGTTCCTGGAGACGAAGACGATGGTCATGGATTCCTTGCCGACATCGCAAAGGGAATTCACGAAACCCATCGAATAGCGCGTCTCCCAAAAGCAAACACTGGAGCAGCCCAGGGCCGGTGCTAGCTGCGGCCCGAGAGGTAGTTCCAAGGATGGGGGAGGGAACCCTGAGGGCGCAGGGGCGCGGTGTCATCGTCATCTCACACGATATCCCCGATCTGCTTCGAGTGGCCGACCGCATCGTGGTCCTTCGACTGGGCGAAACCATCGCCGACCAGGCCGCAGCGGAGTGGACCGAGCATTCGCTCGTGTCGGCGATCACCGGCGCCGCGCGCCTCGAGCAGCTCGCCGATCGGTTAACCGCGAGCGAAGGGCATCTGCGATGAGCGCTCCGCGGACTGAGCAACGCGAGACGTTCCCCGCCGTGGCCCCGGCGAACCGTCCAGCGCCGCGCCGCATCGACCTGCGTCAGCAGGTGGTCGCCGGGCTGACCGGTCCGTGGCGAACCCTGCCGCTCATCCTCTCGCTTGGGGTGGTCTGGGTCTTCTTCGCGATCGAGAGCCCGCTGTTCCTGAGCAGTCGGAATCTCACGAACCTATCGAATCAGATCGCGGTCTCGTCGTTGCTCGCTCTCGCGCTCGTCTTCGTTGTCGTCGTTCGACAGATCGATATCTCGCTCGCCTCGCTCGCGGCAGTCTGCGGGGGAATCGCCGCGTATCTGAGCGCAGAACAGGGCTGGGATCCCGTAGTCGCTGTGGCGCTGGCCCTGATCGTCGGTGTGTGCGTTCCCGCGTTCCAGTCCTGGATTGTGATGAAGTCGAAGGCGCCGTCGTTCATCGTCACGCTCGGCGGGATGTTCATCCTGAACGCGGTACTGATGTGGATGCTGCCGGTGACGCAGGTTATTGTCCTGTCGGGAACTCCGCTGCAGGCCGTCGCCGGGACGTATCTCCCGGACTGGCTCAGCTACCTGCTGGCCGGAATGGGTGTGGCGCTCTTCGGGCTGTTACGCCGGAACTACCACGCCGCACGGCTCCGTGAGGGGTCGTCATCCCACCTGCTGCGAAGCACGGTGCTGCCGACCGCCGGGCTGGCGATCGCCGTATTCGGGATCCTCCTTTCGGTCTTCAACCCGTACCGCGGAGTGCCGCTTCCGGCCGTGATCGTCGTGACCATCGCCGCCGTGCTGTCGTATGTCGGAACGCAGACCCCGCTCGGGAAGCACATCTATGGGATCGGCGGGAACCCGGAGGCCGCGCGCCGCGCCGGCATCAAGGTCGAGGGAGTGACCGCGATCACGTTCGCCATCGCCGGATTCGTCGCCGCCTGGGCCGGTGTCATCAATGCCTCGCGATCCCTGGGCGTGTCCGCGCAATCGACCGATCTCACCCTGTTGCTTGTGGCGCTGTCGGCCGTGGTAATCGGCGGCGTCAGCCTGTTCGGTGGCAGAGGCGGCATCTGGTCGGTCATCCTCGGCGGCATCCTCATGGGCAGCATCCAGAACGGCCTGCAGCTGATGGCTGTCTCGCAACAGGTTCAGTGGACGGTGCAGGGCGTCGTCTTGGTCAGCGCCGTCGTGATCGACGCCTCGATCTCAAGGCACGCGGCGAATCCAACGTGACCGGCGGACCAAACGAGTCATCGATGGTCACGAGACTGACCGGAGGGGACGAATGACACGGGACCCAAAGGAAGCTGGCATTGCGATCCGGCACGCCATGTTCGGGACGGAGTACAAGAAGTCGGAGGCCGAGGGCGCGTTTGGCTACCTGGACGAGTTCATCGTGGAGCGCTTCTTCGGTGAGCTCTGGAACCGCCAGGAGCTGGATCTGCGGACACGGAGTCTCTGCACGATCGCCGCACTCGTAGCGGCGCACATGCCGGACGAGGCCCTACGCGCTCATGTCGTGGGAGCTCTTGCGAACGGCGCGACGGAGAATGAGATTCGCGAGGTGATCGTCCACACGGGGCTCTATGTGGGCGTCGGCGTCGTGCTGACCGCGCGTCCAGTGGCTGAAGGAGTGTTCAATGCCCGCCGGAACAAATGACAGTGCGGACCTGCTGACGGAGCGCGACCGTCAAGACCTGATCGATCTTGTCGTCGAATTCGCGTGGCGCGTCGACCATCGGAGTGCGGACACTATCCACGAGCTGGTCACTGACGATGTATTCATCCAGATGGCCTATGGGCCCATGGTCGGCAAGGATGCTGTCAAGGCATGGGGCAAGCATCGCGCCGCGGTCGACCGCACCACGAGGCACATCATGACCAACTTCCGCTTCCGCGTCGTGGGCAAGGACAAGGTCGAGGGAAGCTCGATGTCGGTGATCTTCCGGAGCGAAGGCTCGGAGATCGCACCGCCCTTGCCGTGGGCGGTCACCGAGTGCAGCGACGTCTTCGTGCGTCAAGAGGGAACGTGGAAGTTCGCATCACACATCACCAAGGACGTCTATCGATCGGAGACCTGACCGACGCCGCTGAGGTAGCTCAGCTGTAGTGGGTCACACACCCATCTGATCCAGAGTCTCCGACCCGCAATTTCGAGGCGTATGACGTCGTTCGGGGGGACATGATCTGCCGGTTGCTGTGCGCGGCTGCGGCCAGCGCGGATCAAATTCGTATAGCAGTCTTCGAAGCCGGTACACTTCTCCCCCCAACGGTCGCTCACGCTGATGGAGCCGTGCGCCGCCGGTCTCTTCATCGCCAAGGAGCCAGTTCTTGACCTCACTGGAGATGCCCGTTCTCTGATTCGTGGCAGGAGTAGATACTGATGGTTGCGCGACAGTATCATTTTCGTCGGCTCCTTAGTCTCCGTGTGGCCCTCGGTATTGTGCGTCGTGCGCGCGACGCATCGCGACCATCGCTTCTCGCAACGTGATCAACACGGTGGTCCGTGTCGTCTTCACGTGCCCCGGGGAATTCGCCGCGAGCAGGATCGCCATCACGGTCGCCTCGTCGGGAGCCTCCATCATGGTCACTCCATCATACTCGCCGAAGCAGTAATGGAGGGACAACAACTTCGCGCCCATCTGTTCTGCGAGGGCGCGAAACGCGTCCGCTCGATCTTCCGGATTCTTAGCCAGCGCAGCCCAGGCCTGGGGCGTGTACGTGAACTGCACCATGTACGTACCCAGTCTCGGTCACCTCCTCGGTTGCACGGTTTGCAACGCACCCGAGCGTACAGCCGGAAGTTGACGTCGGGGTTGTGCTGACGCGACCGTTGCGCCGTGCTGTCCCGCTAGCGCGAGCCCCCGACCTCCTCGACCACGGCGCAAAACACCTCAACCACCCTGGGATCGAACTGGGTGCCGGAACAGCGTCGGATCTCCTCGACGGCATCGGCGTGGGTGCGCGCCGGTTTGTACGCGCGGGCCTCGGTGATCGCCCCGTAGGCGTCGACGACAGCCAAAATGCGCGCACCCAGGGGGATCGCCTCGCCGTTGAGCCCGTCGGGGTAGCCGCTGCCGTCCCACCGTTCCTGGTGATGGCGGACGAGCTTCGCTACCCCGCGCATTCGTTCCGCCGACGCCAGGATCTCTTCTCCGAGCACGGGGTGCTGGCGCATGACGGCCCACTCCTGCGCCGTCAGAATGGTCGGCTTCCGCAATACGATGTCGGACACACCGATCTTTCCGATATCGTGCAACCGGGCGCCCCAACGGATGTCCTCGACCTCCCGGTCCGAACATGCGAGTTCGCGCGCCATGCGCTCGGCCAGCGCGACCATCCGCTCGCTGTGCGCCGCCGTATATGAGTCGCGCGATTCCATGGCGTGAGCCAACGCAACGATCATATCCACGTAGGCGGCCTGGAGACTTTGATACAGGCGCGCGCGCCGGATCGCAATGCCCGCGACCTCGGTGACGCCTTCGATCAGGCGCAATTCTGTCTCGGTGAATGCCAATGTATCCGACGCCTTCACGCGTGCTAGACAGAGTGTTCCAATGATGTCTTCCTCGGAGCGCACCGGGACAATGGCCAGCGCCCCGAGGGCGCGGTATGACACGTCATCTATCCACTCGGGAACTTCGCCGCGACCGGGATCGACGCTCACGAAGGGAGCTCCCGCGCTTGCCACGCGCCCCGATCGGGTCCCCGCGCTCGGAAACGTCGATCCACTCTTCTCCGTGGGGATCCCAACCGTGTAGACTTTGGTGAACTCTTGACGTTCGGGATTGAGGAGCGCGAGGCACCCGTAGTCGGCGGCGAGCCGCGACCGTGCCTGTTCCACGATGATAGGGTACATCTCTTCGACCGTACGCGCGGCGCGCAACTGCCGGGACACATCATAGAATGTCTGGAGTTCCGCCGTCCGATGCGCCTGTTCGGTTCTCGCAAGTTTACGCTCCGTGATGTCCACCAGCACACCTTCGAGGTAGGCCGCCTCGCTTGCGGATGGACGCACGATCCGCGCGGTGGCCCGCACCCAGATCGTGGACCCATCGTACCGACGTACTTGGCTCTCAAAGTCCGTCACGATCCCGTCTCGCTCCAGTGCCGCGATCCACCGCTCTCGCGCCCCTGGGTCGATGTACAGGTCGACGGCCCGCGTCGCCACCAGACTCTCTCGGTCAGGATAGCCGAGCATCTGCACCAGCGCCGGGTTCGCGTCCAGGAACTGCCCGTCGGCCGTGGTGCGATAGACGCCCACTGGGACGTTGGCGAACACGTCCAGGTCGCGTAGCTTGGGCTTGCACAGGGCGAGTCCTTGGACGATGATCACGGCGGCATCACGGTCGCGCGCCTTCACGTGCCGCGAGGTGACTTGGATGTCAATCATCTTTCCGTTCTTGAGGCGGTGTCGCCATTCCGAATCCGCGTGTGGTGCTGCGAGTTCCGTGAGCACCCTAGGCACGTCTTCCGCCACGCAGAGATCGGTGATCCGCATGGCCAAGAACTCGTCGCGGCTGTACCCATAGAGGACAACTGCCGCGCCATTCACGTCGAGCACTTGCAGTGTGTGCACATCGTAGATCCACGCGGGGAGGGGATGCCGCTCAAACCACGGGTGAAGCCGGTCGGGGACTGGCATTCGCAGTAAGCACCTCCACGTACCTGGCAGCGTTCCAACAGTGGGTAGAGAGTAGCGCCGAACTGCGGCGGCCGTCTGTGTCGTAGATCAACCCTTGCGCTGGCGCAATTTGCTCACACCGTGCCGCGGCACCTATGGGATAATAGGGTGAAGCAAGCGCGAAGGACGGTACTGCCGGGCGCGAACGAATCCGCCACTCGTGCGACCGCGATTGCCCGATCGGGGGTGACCGCTTTGAGAAACGCCGAGCACCGGTTCGGGAGACTCCGGCACGGAGATCATATCGTCCTCGTCTACGACGGCGCGGCGGAAATGATGGCATTCGTCGTGCCGTTCATCCGGGATGGGCTCGCCAGCGGTGCTCGCTGTCTCTACGTGCAGGGGGACCTGGATCCGGCGGAGATCACCGATGCCCTCGCGGTACGAGGCGTTGACGTGGACAGGGAGCTCGAGCGGGGCGCCCTGGGGCTGGTGAGTGTGCAGGAGGTCTACGGACCGCCGCCGTTTGACGCCCTGAGGGCGCTCGACCACCTCCGCCGGAAAGTGCGCGAGGCTAACGCGGACGGCTTCACTGGTGTGTGGCTTGCCGTAGAGATGACGTGGACTGCCACGATGGACGTCCGCGGCGACGCCGTAGAGGAGTGGGAGTCGCTGCTTGAGCAGACGCGTGGGCCCGATCCGCTGACCGTGGCGTGCCTGTACCAGCGTGCGCAGTTCGCTCCGGCCCTGCTCCGGTACGTGATCCGCAGCCACGCGAAAGTGATCGCGGGCGACGATGTGTACCTCAGCCTGAGCGCCCTGTTTCAGGACCTTGCAGCGACGGATCTGCAGGCGTTGGTACGGTCGGCAGCGGAGCGCCGCGTGCCGGCGGGCGGTGTCTACTACCACCAGGGGGATCCGGCCACCGACGTGTACGTGCTCACGAGTGGCAGCGTCAAGCTCGTGCGAACGGACCCCGAAGGGCGAGGCGTGGTGCTCCGGATTGTCACGCCGACCGAACCGTTCGGGCACGTGAACGCTTTGGGAGGGACTCCGCGCGTTGCCTCCGCCGAAGCACTGGAAGACTCCCGCGCGCTCGCGTGGAGTGTCCCGACGGTCTTTCAGGTCATGATGGCGCATCCGTGGGTATCGTTGAGTACGATCCGCGTGATGGCGGAAAACGTTCAGGAAGCTGTGGATCGCGCTCAGGATCTTGCGACGTCGAGCGTCGACCGGCGCCTGGCGCGGCTGCTGCTCCGGTTGGCGGAATCCCTGGGCCGTAAGACGCCACGTGGGGTCGTCATCCGGGTGGGCCTATCGGGGCAGGATCTCGCGGAGATGATCGGCGCAACATCCTACACGGTAAGCCGCGTGCTAGCCGAGTGGAGACGCCTCGACATCGCCGATGTGCAGCGCGAGCGGATCCTCATCTTGGACCGGCAGCGCCTCGCCATGATTGCAGGCGAACACACAAACGGGGAAGTGTCTCGGACCCGCGGACGCAAATCAGGGGCGAACGAGTAGGGCGCGATCATCCCTCACCGGAGTGGAGGGACGGAGACACGGCTTTCTTCGTCGAGTCCCCCTCGTAGGCGCGAGGTTTTTCGATTCCATCCCCGCCCAACCGGATCGGACCTCGACGGGCGGATCGTTGTCGCCGCCTCCGACTCATCTCGGAAATACCGCCCGGGTCGGTGGGCGCAGATCGCGACCTCGCTCCGCATGGGAGAACGGACGGTAAAGGCACGCCTGACGTCCGCCATGAACAAACTGGGAGTCGACACTCGCGCCCACGCTGCTGTCGTCGCGATCCGACGCGGACTTCTCTGAGCCCCGTCCCCGGGAGGGACGGAGCGCGTCGCTTGTGAAGTCGGAAACCCGATCACCCGCGGGGATCTCCGACGGACATGGAATTCTTGTTGGGCTACAGTGCCGCCTGCTGGCAAATGTTCCCCCCGCTCGAGGCGTACCGCCACCTTCGAGTACCGAACGCTGCGAGGGGAGTTCGAGGCGTTTCTGACGGCCAAGCGGTTGTGGCAGTGGCAGAAGGCGGGTACGATGCTACTTAAGACTTCCGCGATCTTCTACGGGCGAAACAGCTATATTCTTCGGCCGCAAGGATTTACGCCCCTGAGTATTTTTGCCACAATATCGGAGAACCTTCCGGAGTTTGCGGAGGCCTGCGAGAACATCTGGCGAGCTGGTGGGTTGGATGAGAGACTGATTTTTAGACCACTCACATAGCCTCGACACGCCACGGAGTTGTGCCTTGCAACAGTGCCACCCATTGAGACTGCTCGCGTGGCGAGACCGACTGAAAGATGGAGGAATGCCATGGTTCGGCGCCTCGCATTATTGCACATGTCACGACCGGTGCTAGACTCCTCAAAGAGCCGGAGTAAAATTCCCCACCCCGACTGAATCTGGGTCACCAAATCCCTGCGAGGAGGAGGTGGCCCGACTGCTGCGAGGTGGGGACGTGGATGATGTTCGGACCTTTCAT
>DATGJN010000120.1 GCA_035295165.1 bacterium | reverse complement strand
TCTACCGCTCCAACGAGGAGCGCCGCGTCGCGTTTCCGAAGTGGTTGCACTACTACAATCACCATCGCCCCCACACGGCGCTGGAAGGGCGGGTCCCAGCGGTCGCGAGTGTCAACAACGTGTGTGGGAACCACAACTAGTCGGTCCACGTGCCGAGCGCGCGTCGGAGTACCATGAGCTGTCCCAGGTGGTAGGCGTTGTGGTCGGCCACCAGCAGGGCTTCGTGTAAGATCGTGGGGCCCTTGGGATCGTGCGGGACTCTCGCGAGCAGGTCGGCCTTCGCGACGAGGTCGAGAAACGCCCGCCGGTCCGCCTCGAACGCGCGGACGGCGTCGTCCCACGCGCCGGGGGACGGTGGCGTCTCGTCGGGCCAATAATCGTCGGGCCAGTTGCGCTCGACGTAGTGGGGGTCTCGGACGTAGTCGAGAATGTCCCGCTGGCAGATGCGCAGGTGCTCGAGTTGCTGCCAAGGGGTGTAGGGCACGCCCACCGGCTTCCGGCCTTGCAGGTCTGCCGGCATCCCTGCCACCGCCCGCTCGAACTCCACGTGTGCGCCCCGTCCCTGGAGCAGGTGCAGGACATCCTCCTTGAGCGCCCGGTCACGGGCCGCCGCGGAGGCGGGGCCGCGCGCGGCGCGCGCGCGCCCGCGAGGTGCACGCGCACCGGTCGGCGTGCGGGACGTTTTCCGTGAGCCAGTTCGGCGGGTCGGTTGTTGGCGCGACCGGCGCGTGGTGCGTTTGGCGGCCATCGCGATCTCCCTCCTCTATCGCGATACTTCCGTGCTGCATTCCCCGCATATCGTAGCAGACCTTGGGGCTCGGCGTCTGCGGATGGCCGGGTCGGGGGCGCGCCGCGGCCGGCGCTGGGCGGGTGTGCGGGTATGCGGGCGTAGACTTGCGAGAATCTTGCCGGAGCATTTGTCGGACGCCCGCGCGCGTTGAGGGCACCGAACACACGACGGTGATTGACACTGATTTTGATTGCCACGCATAATCTGGCTAACAACCGAATAGCCAGCACCGCCTTCGAACGGGCAAACCCGAAGCGATTCGGGGACGCAAAGCCACGGGACCCTCGGGGTCAGCCGGGTTACCGAAAAGGGCCGAGTGCGCGTCACCGCGGCACGGAGTCCATTTGTGGGCATCCGTGCCCTTCTTTTGGCCTGGGTGTTGCCTCGAGTCGAATCTTCGACCCATTCCACAGGGGGCGGTTGCGGACACGTCGGCTTCATCGGCCGCGTCATGTGGGTCGCAGTCATGTGGCGAGGGAGGCGCCAGACTCGACGCGATTCCACAAGCGGCGCTCATTGTGTCGTTGAAAGACGTACCAGTGACGCGTACAAAGTCTGACAGAGAAACGGGGCCCCCATCATGAGCGACGGCAAAGGCAAGTCCCCCCGCAAGGCATCCACGTCCCCTGAGCAGGCCGAGATTAACAACGAAGACTTTCAGTTCGTGCTGAAGGCGCTGCTGGCGGCGTTCCAACCCATCCTGGCCGAACAACTCACCCTGGCCGGCAACCTTGACCAACTGAAGGAGCAAGCCGAAAGCCGGCCGCCCAACTGCGCCGACGAACTCGCAGAGGCCAACCGCCTCTTCGGCAAGTTCTTTACCGAGGACGTCGCGCTCCGGATGATTCCGCCCGAGGGGCGGAAACAGCTGGGGCCGATCGAGAACTGGCGCTGGTGCCTGGCGCACCTCCGCTGTTGCTTCGTCTTCGGATGGCTAGTCTGTCGCGGTCCGCGCACGTTCCGCGCGTGGACCTACTACGTCCACCAGTACTGGCTCTGCATCAGGGAGTCGCTCGGGACGCCGGTATCCAACCCGCCGACCGAGGAACAGCGGCAGGACTTCAGCACGCTGGTCGAGGCGCTGGCCAAGGCGTACAAGCCCTACCTGACCGACCAACTCGCCAGCGTCGAGTTTCGCGCCGGTATCCCGGACGAGGTACTGACGGGCGACATCGATTGCTTCGAAGGCCGGGAGGAAGTGTGCGACATCTTTGAGCGCCTGCTCACCGTCGACACGGCGCAGGCCCTGTTGGGCCGGGACGCGTTCGCGGCGCACAGCCAGGAGGCCTCCTTCTGGTTCTGCCGCTGCTGGTGCCTGTGCGCCATGTGCTTCGGGTGCTGCCTCGCTCGGGCCCGCAGCTTCGCGGACGTCGTGTGGTGCCTCGTGTACTTCTCGCGGTGCCTGGGGGACTGCTTCCGGCCGCTGATCTGCGCCATCACCCAGCCGCAGATGAACGCGTGCGCGGTGGAGCAGTACTACCCCGGTCCCAACGTCGAGGGCATCGAGATCGTCGGCACGGCGACGGGCGCCTTCTGCGACCACTACACGCTCGAGTGGAAGGATCCCCTGGCGCCTCCCTCGGCCTACACACAGACTGGCATTGTGTACGCGCCGCCGGCGCCGCCGGGAGGGCCCGGAGCCTGCGGGAAGGTGAATGCTCCGCTGGGGTATCTCGACACGCTCAGCACACCGGTGCCCGACGACGTTGAAGTCCGCCTCACGGTGTTCAGCGCGCAGGCCGGCCAGCAGCCGTGCGTCGCCACCGTCACGTTTCAGATCTTCCGGCAGCGCGTCTCGATCGAAGCGGTCGAAGGTGTGCAGGTCGAAACCCCCCCGGGGTGGCCCGATCCCAACGCCCCGTTAATCAACACGTCGATCGGGCAGGTCGCCTCGTTCGGTACCGCGCTGGAGATCTGGGGGCACGCGTGGGTGGGCATCTGCGCCGGGAAGCAGATCAAGGGCTACACGCTGTCGTATCAGGCGGACTTCATCAACAATCCCACGTTCGGGGTGTGGACGCAGTTCTGGCAGGTGGACTACACCAGCGCCAAGCAGCAGGCCGCGGTGCAGACCGGCTACTCGGACCTTACGAGCTTCTGGCAGTTCGTGCAGGTCTGCCCGGTGCCGCCGTGCCCGCCTCACCCGCTGTTGTCCTACGATCAACTCCTGCCGACCCGGTGGGTCAGCGGCGTCACGCCTCCCGCGGTTCCGGCGCCGCAGTTCTTCCCGGTGGATCCGCAACTCCCCCCGATTTGGGCGTCCCAGTCCCTTCCGTTCGTGAACTGCTACTCGGGGAAGTACACGCTTCGGCTCACCGTCGAGGACACGCTGAGCAACAAGTACTATGACACGCAGCACGTGTGGTTCGACAACAAAGCCATCTACGGCGAGATCACCGGCATCCTGGGCGTGGCGCCGTGCGCGGTCATCAACCTGAGCCAGATCCCCGGTGCGGGTGACTGCACCGTCCCGTGGCCCCTGGCGATTCAGGGCATTGCGTACGACGAGTACATCATCGAAGGCGACACGACGCACCCCAGCGACAACTTCGGCGGGTACTGTCTTACGCTCACGCGCCAGGGTGGGACCGAATCAGGGTGCACCCCGATCCTGTTGTCGGTGGCTCTCCCCGTGCCCGGGCCGAGCAGTCCGACGTCGATCGGCACCAATCGCGTCGGCGATCCGGGGACGCGGTGCCTTACCGCTTCGCCTCCACCGATGGTCATTCCGCCGAAGCAGTCCAACACCCTGACCGTCATGGATGCGCGGATGTTCGACGCGACCTGCGCGGCCTCGGCGTTGCCGGTACCCCCGGCGGGCTTTGCGTTGAAGCGGGCCGACCCGATCACCGGTCAGCCCGGGGAATGCTGTGCTTTCTTCTTCGCCTTGGACGTCTGGGACACCAGCATCTGCCCGAGTCTGTCCGGCGGTCGTCACGAGACCGGGTGGATCTGGCCGATCTACATCTGCAACGATCTGCCGCCGAAGTCCTAGGTGAGCGGATGACCTTCTGGATGCGGCTCGTGCTGGCCGTCCTCGCGACCTGGCGGGTCACGCACCTGCTGGCGAGCGAGGACGGCCCGGCGGACCTGGTGGTGCGTCTGCGGGTGCGCCTGGGCAGCGGATTCCTGGGCCGCCTCATGGATTGTTTCTACTGCCTGAGCCTGTGGGTGGCCGCGCCGCTGGCGTTCTTCGTCGGTGGCGGGCTCTCGGATTGGATCATCACCTGGCTGGCGCTTTCCGGTGCGGCGTGTCTGCTCGAGCGTCTCGGCCAGCCACCTGCGATCATGTCCCCCGCTGCGGCGGGAACGAAGGGAGAGGTTGACAATGTGTTGCGGTCAGAAGCGAGCGGCTCTCAAGACGACCACGTTGCCTACGGCTACTCCGCCGGGGATCCACCCCCCCGCGCCGGCCGCGCCGCACTCCGCGACTGAGGTGTCGCACGCGCCTGGGCGGGCAACGGCACCCCCCGCGGCCGGGGGGACCGCGCCGTCGCCTCGGGTCACGTGGCCGGCGCCGGCCCGGTCGTCGAGCATCGGGGGCGCGGTGGCGAATGGCGCGGATCCGTGGCGCGGTTCAGCGATGTTGCAGTACCAAGAAAAGTCGCCGATTGCGGTGCGCGGCCCGGTCACCGGCCGAGCGTACCGGTTCTCGGCAGCCCACGCCGTGCAGGCCGTCGATGCGGGCGACGCGGAGGCGCTGGTGCGGACCGGGTTCTTCCGCCGAGCGTAACGGTCATGCTGCGGGGGCCCCACACCTCCTGCGCGTGAGCAGGATCCGTGCCTCCGGTGCTCCCCGGCGCGGCGCCGGTCGTGCGGATGTGATTGGGCAGGCACGACGGCGGCACGTACCTTGACGAGAGAGGAGAGAACCAACATGGCGATCAACACGATTCCGACGACCCCGGCAACCGTGGGGTGCTGTCCGTCCCTCGAACCCTGTGTGGTGTGTGACACGCTCGACATCGGCTACCGGCTGCCGTTCCGGCCGGTGGTGATGGCGGGGAACCGCCAGCAGGTGGTGCCCGTGGAGGTGACGCTGCGGTTCCGCATCACACGCTGTTCGGGACCGTTGTCGCTCGGCGACCTACTCTACACGACCACGCTGCTTCCCGGCGAGAAGGTGCGCCTCTTCTCGAGCGATCGTCACACGCGCTTCAGCTTTGACAGCGAGACGAACCTGTCGTACCACAATCAGACGACCTCCGAGGAGTCCTACTACCTCGCGGGGATGGCCTACTCGATGAGCAATCTGAGCATGCTCGACACGACGCACACTAACACGTCCTTCAGTTCCTCGTCGGTCAGCGGCGGCGGCGGCGCGGGGATCGATCTCGGCATCGTCAGCATCGGCGGGTCCGCCTCGGGGAGCTCGTACGACGCCAACGGCGCGAGCACCGTTGCGCGGCAACTGACGCAGCACGCGGAGAGCTCGAACAACCACATGGAAGTCAGCACCAGAGCCGCGAGCTCGACGTCGATCGGCGAAGTGGCGACGCGCACCCATCAGCAGGGCGAGTCCGAGGACCAGTACGAGTCGGCGTCTCGCACGTTCACCAATCCCAACCGCTGTCACGCCGTGACGTTTCTTTTCTACCGCATCAACAAATGCCAAACGGTGCGGTTCGAGTTGGTGGGCATCGACCGGCGCGTGGACGACCCGTTGATGCCGACCGGTGCGGCGTTGAATCCGGCGCCACCCGCGACTTCGGTGGCCGTGCTCCCGAGTACCGTGCTGGCGACGGGCAAGGACCGACTCGACGTCGCCCAGCGCGCACAGGCAAGCGTCGCCGTCGAGCAGGGCGGGGGACAAACGGCGGCCGGAGCCGCGCGGTTGACGGCGGCGACCGCCGTGTTTGCGCAGGCCCCGATCGCGCTGGATCTGCGAAAGGCCGCGCTCGCGCAGGTCGACAAGGACCTGGTTACGGAAGGGTTGCTGGACCAGAACGGCAATGTGTCCCCCGGCGCCGCGCAGCTGTTCTCGTGGGAGAAGACGTCTCCGATTCCGACGCCGGGCGTGCTCGTCAAGGGGTGCTTGGACGACTGCGATATCTGCGAACCCGAGCTGCAAAAGGAGCGGGAGCTGGAGTTGACGCGGATGGACCTCGAGAACCAGTTGCTCAAGCGGAAGATCGATCTGCTCGACAAGGCTCAGGAGTACCGGTGCTGCCCCGCGGACGACGACGAACCGACCGCCAAGACGGGGACCTAGCCGTCGAACACGCGTCGAACGCGTGAGACCCTGTTCCGGGCAGTCACCCCGCCAGGCTGCATGTGCACACCGTCGGGTGGGGTGACTGCCCACGCGTCAACGATCGCCCGGCGCGCGGTCGTGACGGATGTCCGAAGAGCGCTCGCTTCGACTGTCCTGACGCAGAAGATCATGACCGCGCGCCACCGTGGGAACGTCGTGCAGCCCGAGCCCCCTCGACGCGGTGGGGAACGCCGCGCCCGCCGGCGAACGCTGCGTGGGCAGTCAGGCGGGACGTGCGCGCCTGCTGGTGGCCGTGGCGATCCATCGGATCCCGCGCGCCGGGCACGGCGTCGAGGTTCATAGCCAACGCACGCCCGGTGGCGGTTCGGCGCACGGGAGGGAAGCACGCGGCGTCACGGAAGAGGACCGTGGTGACGGACGAACGCCGGGAGGACTCCGTGGGCGTGCGTGTCGGGCACGGGCTGGTGCCCGAAGACGAGCGGGTCCGGTACGTCCGCGGCATGTTTGGGGCGATCGCTCCGCGCTACGATCTCGCCAATACTCTCCTGTCAGCTGGTCTGCACCGGGTGTGGAAGCGGGGGACCGTGCGGCTGGTCGGCGCATCCCTTGGCGACCGAGCGGTAGATGTGTGTTGCGGCACGGGTGATCTGGCGCTCCTGCTGGCGAAGCGCGTCGGTCCAGGGGGTGCCGTCCTTGGCGTAGATTTCAGCGAGGAGATGCTTCGCATCGCCCGCCGACGCGCCGCGGCCGCCGGGCTGGCCCGAATCTGCCGGTTCGCGGAGGGCGATGCGGAGGCGTTGGCCCTTCGAGACGCCACCTTCGACGTGGCGACCGTTGGGTTCGGGATCAGGAATGTCCGGTCCCCGGAGGCGGCCCTCCGGGAGCTCCGGCGCGTGCTGCGGCCTGGCGGCCGGCTGGCGGTCCTCGAGTTCAGCCGCCCGTCGAACGCCGCCGTGCGAGCGCTCTATGATTGGTACTCTTTCGCGGTTGTGCCGCGGGTCGGACGGATCGTCGCCAGCCATCCCGACGCGTACGCCTATCTCCCGACGTCGATCCGTCGCTGGCCGGATCAACGAGGATTTGCCGAGATCCTTCGGAACGTCGGCTTCGCGGACATCGAAGTCCGAAACATCCTCACGGGCGTTGCGGCGATCCACGTCGCGGTGGGTGATGGGCCCGCGCGTGGGGGGGCCGTGCCCGCACGCGCGAGGAGCGGAGGATAGCCCCAATCACCTCGACCGTGTTCAAGAAGGGGTGCAACGTGGCGTCGTGGCGGGCGTGGGTGCTGGCCGTCCGTGTGCCCACGTTGACGGCGGCCGTCGCACCCGTGTTGGTCGGCACGGCCGTCGCCGCGCGCCAAGGACAGTTCCGCCCGTGGGGGGCACTGGGGGCGCTCGTCGTTTCCCTGTGCATCCAGGTCGGCACCAACCTCCACAACGACGTCCTCGATTTTCTCCGCGGAGCGGATACAACATCCCGGCGCGGACCCGCCCGCGCCACTCAGAGCGGGCTGCTGACGCCGAAGCAGGCCGCCGCGGGTGCGTACGTGTGGTTCGGCGTCGCGGGCGCCGTCGGACTCGCATTCGCGGCCCGCTACGGCTGGCCGGTCGTGGCGGCCGGGCTGCTCGCGATCGCCGCCGGGCTCGGGTACACCGGTGGCCCCTGGCCGATCGGCTACCACGGGTTTGGTGAGCTCTTCGTATTTCTGTTCTTCGGTCTGCTGGCGGTCGCGGGGACGACCTACGTGCAAGCGGGGAGCGTCAGCGTGCTCGCGATCGCGGCCGCTGTGCCCGTCGGCTTGCTGGCGACGGCCATCATCGTGGTTAACAACCTGCGTGATCTCGAGACCGACCGTGCCGCCGGCAAGCGGACGCTCGCCGTACGCATCGGCGAGCGCAGGACGCGCGGGCTGTACCTCGGCTGCCTCGTCGGTGCGGGGATCGTGCCCGTCGTGATGCGATGCGTCGGGTTGGTCGAGGGGTGGTTTTGGCTCCCGTGGCTGACGGTGCCGCTCGGTGTGGCGCTCATCCGTGCCGTGTGGCGGGTCTCAACCGCCGCTGAGTACAATCGGAGTCTCCGTAGGACGGCGGCGTTGCACCTGCTCTTCGCGATGTTGTTGGCGGCGAGCCTCGTCTGATGCGGTGACAGTGCCGTCCCGAACGGCTGGCCTCCAGGTGGGCGCGCGGACGCGCAGCGCAGTTGCGCAGGTGCGCTGACCATTATGTGGGGGTGGCCCGGGCGCGTCGGCGCAGGACGATGTCGGGCGACGAGGGGTGCCGCGGCCTGATCGCGCAATGCCGGAGGCGCGATCCGGACGAGTGCCATCCCGCCGCGTATAATGACGACGGAGTGCAGGCCGTGCCAGCCGGATGGGCGGACCGTGGCGCTGAGGATTACCGACGAGTGCATCGAGTGTAAGGCCTGCCTGGGGACCTGTCCCTACCAGGCGGTGGTGTACGTGCGGGTCGTGGATCGGCACCCGCACTATCGGATCGATCCTGCGACCTGTACCCACTGCTGGCCGTTCGATCCGGCACCGCGGTGCGTCGACGTCTGCCCGGTCGGGTGCATCGTCCATGACGCCGGGCATCTGGCGCCGGCGGTTTCCGTGATCCGAGAGGAATTCGGCAACGTCGTGGATGTTGCCGGTCCGCGCGAGGCCGGGCGAGTGATTGCGCGCCTGCGGCACTGGGTTCGCAAATGGATCCGCAGCCTCCCAGGTGGCGTGCAGGGACGCGGTACGGCAGATCAGTTGCTGGATTTCTGCAACTGGCTGGCGCTGCTGGAAAGTGAGTTCGCGCCCGATGGGGCAGGTACAGACTCCCGGGAAACCCAGGAATCGTGATGCGTTCCAAGACAGCGGTGGCAGCCGCTCGCGTGCCGCTGTGTGACGCCACCTGCGTCGCGCGGCCGTTAGCGCGCCGATCGAACCAACCGGGGCAGGGATGCCGCATGGCCCGACGCTGCCGCGGCTTGAAGCGCCACCCGCATCTGCCGGTCGACACCACGCTCCATGGCGGCCTCCGTGAGCGTCACCGGGACGTTCGGGGAGATTCCCCCGCCCTCGACCCGCGTCGCGCGGGGTCGTGAGCCGCTCGACCGTGACGGACATTCCCCCGTCCGGGAGAAGGACCTCAACCGCCCCACCCAGAGCGCCCGCGGTCTTCTCTCCCACGATCGTCGCACGATGATAGTCCTCGAACGCGCCGGCCACGATCTCCGCGCCGGAGTCGCTGCCGGCCCCGGAGGTGCCGCGTTGATCCCGCTCGATGACCATCTGACGTTGGGGTTGGCTGACGCAGAGCTCGTTCCGTAATGCGAGATAGCAGCATACTAAGGTCTTAGGAATGGGGCGGGGATCGCCTGCCCGCGCCTAGGGACGACTCGTTACCTGGATCCGGAACTCGGTCGCGACCGCGACCGTGCGGTACAGGGGTCAGCGGCTCCGCCAGACTTCAACGAGTTGGTCAGCCACGTCCTGTCCCACACCGCGAAACTCAAACCGCACGTCGACCGTGGCGAATCGCGTCGGATCCGGGGGAGCTTGGTGCCCGGAGATCGTAACCGTCAAGCCGGGGACGCGGACGCCCGTGTCCCGGGCGTACTTCTCGATCAACGTCACCCCGCAGGACGCGATCCCGCCCAGAAATGCCTCGGTGTTGGTCAGTCCCTCACCCGGGCCCGAGGACGAGTCCAGGACGAAGCTGTGCATCCGCGCGGTGTTGAGGGCACGGCCCGGTTGGCCGATTGAGTCACTGCGCACCGTGGTCATTTTCATGCCACCACTCACAAGAGACTCCCGGAGTTGTGACGTTCACGGTGTACATTTCTCGCGCGGCTCGCAGAACCCTCCGGGCTCCAGGCGCGCCCGCCGCGAAGCACGAGTTCGGAAGATCCCCTCGGGGCTACGTGTTTCCGGATCCGAGCCTCGACACGCGACTCAGCACAGAGAAGGAATCCGAGCACTGTGACCGCATCGCGACTATGGACCACAGCGAACGCATTCGACACGCCGGACCCGGTCGCATGGGCGGCGGTGGAGAAGGTGAGCAAGAGGCAGGACGGTAAGGTCGTGATCAAGAAGATGACGCAATGTGTGGTGAGCCACCGGGGGCGCCCAGGGGTGCACGGATCCTCGACGGTTCGCGGCGATGGTCGTGCAGAGGAGGGAGTACCGAAGCGTGCCAGCGTCGATGTGTCGGCTGAGGTCCAGGCCCTGGCCCTGGGCAGTGGATCCGATGGGTCGAACCCGCATGGTTGCGCACCGAGGATTCATCGGAGACGAAATGGTATCGCGATTTCGCGGACCGCAACAATCTACAAGAATCCATACAACAGGATGGGCGCGGTAGATGAGTTGGACTACACATGAAGGGGGGATATCAGTATGTCCGCTCGGCGTAGGTGGATAGCGCTCCTCGCTGCGGCGTTGATGGCCGTCGTCTTGATCCCAGGCGGTGCTCGCGCGCAGACGGCCATCACGCTCACGTACGACTTTCCGATCGGTGTGTCGGGACCGCTATATGATCTGATGACGAGCATTGTCGGCGACTTTAACCGCTCGCATCCCACCATTCAAGTTCAGCCCGTCTTCGCGGGCAACTACGTCCAGGCAATGGCCAAGGTGGTAACCGGGGTCGTGGGCGGGAACCCGCCGGACGTCGCCGTCCTGGACACGCCTGAGTTGTACTCCCTCCTCGACCAGAATGCGCTCATTCCGCTGGATGATTTCATCGCGAAGCAACCGAGCGGTTGGCTCGACGACTTCTACTCTGCGTTGCTTCTGAACGCCCGTTCCAACGGGCACATCTACAGTATCCCGTACCAGCGAAGTACCGTGATATTCTTCTACAACAAAGACATGTTCCAGAAGGCCGGTCTGGATCCCAACAGTCCGCCCAAGAACTGGACGCAACTCGTAGCCGACGCGCAGAAGCTGACCATCCGTGACGCGAGCGGCCAGGCCACCCAGTGGGGCGTCGAGATACCGGTTGTGGACACATCGCCCTGGACCATTCAAGGTTTCTTCGTCGAGCAGAAGGCGAAATACTTCGATTCGGTCGGCGGCAAGTGGGTCAAGTTCAACTCCCCCGAGACGCAGGCAGCCGTCCAGTTCATCCTCGATCTCCAGAACAAGTACAAAGTGCACCCGCCGGGGCCGTCCAGTCCTGCATTCTGGGGCCAGGTTCCCCAGGACTTCATCCAGCAGAAGGTCGCGATGATCTACACGACGACCGGCAACATGACGTTCATCAGGACTAATGCGAAGTTCAATTGGAGTGCGGCCTTTATGCCGGCCGGCGCGCAGTGGGGATCGGTCACCGGCGGCGGCAGCATGTACGTGCTCAAGACAACGCCCGAGCGCGAACAGGCAGCGTGGACGTTCGTGACGTGGATGACGGATCCGGTCCAAGCTGCCAGGTGGAGCATCGGCACCGGGTACGTGCCGATCCGAAAGACCGAACTCTCGACGCCGGCGTTCGCAGCCTATATGCAGCAACTGCCGCAGGCGCTGACCGCGACCCTGCAGTTGCGCGTGGCCGGCGAGCAGATGACCGTTCACGATCAAGATGAGGTCCAGCAGACGCTGGTCACGGCAGTGCAAGCGGCCCAGTCCGGCCGTTTGACCGTGAAAGCGGCGCTCGACCAAGCGCAGCGGAATGCGACTCAACTTCTATCGAAGTATTAAGGATTTCCGTTCGGCTGTTCCATCGGAAGTGAGAACCGCCATTTGCATCATCGTGCACGCGGCCGTGCCGTGACGGGCACGGCCGCGTGCCACCCCAGTGGCGGGACGCCTGTTTGTTGACCACGACACCCAAGGCGCTAGGATCCCATCTCCCTGTACAGGCGACGCGCCGGCGCCGCTGGCGGATCCAACCTTATCTGTTCCTACTGCCGTCACTGGTGTTTCTTGGCACGTTCACATATTATCCGGTACTGTCGTCGCTGGAAATGAGCCTCCAGCAGCTGAGTCCCGTGACGCACCGCTTCGCCTTCGTCGGAGTCGCGAACTATGCGGAGCTCGCCCGCGACCCCATCTTCGGCCAGGTGCTCAAGAACAGCGCGGAGTTTCTCATCGGCACGGTCCCGGTCACGGTTGCGTTGGCGCTGGCGCTGGCCGTGGCGCTGAGCCGCACGCGTGCGTTGACGACGGCGTTCCGGACGGCGTTCTTCTACCCGGCGCTGCTTCCACTCGTGGGTGCGGCGGCGATCTGGTTGTTCGTCTATACCCCGGGCTACGGGTTGATCGACGTGTACCTGCGCGGCTTGGTTCCGCCTGGCGTGGGGTGGCTGAGCAGCCCCGTCTATGCGCTCCCCGCCGTGATCGTGATGACAATCTGGAAAAACGCCGGCTACTACATGTTGTTCTACCTGGCGGGGCTACAGACGATTTCCGCAGAGCTGTACGAGGCGGCGCGCCTCGAGGGCGCGTCCTCCTGGCAACAGTTCCGCCAGATTACGTTTCCGCTCCTGGGCCCGACAACGCTGTTCGTACTCGTCATTGCTAGCATCAACGCGTTCCAGTCAGTCGATCAAATCTTCGTAATGACGAGCGGAGGGCCTGACAACACGACCAACCTGCTGTTGTTCTACACCTACCAAGTAGCGTTCATGTTCTTCAACTTTGGCAAAGCGGCAGCGTTGACGGTGTTCCTTCTCGCCACACTGATGCTCATCGCCGCGATCAGCTTCGGTGTGCTCGAGCGTCGGATTCACTACGAAGCGTAGCATGTCGCGCCGCTGGGCCTTCCGGATCGTGGACGCCGCCTGGACGGCGGGCATCGGCGCGCTCGCCTTCATCTGGCTGTTCCCGTTGCTGTGGGCCTTCTCCGCGTCACTGCGGGCGCCGGGCGAGCTGGGGGGCCAGATCGCCTCCCTGTGGGTGTC
Organism: bacterium; assembly: GCA_035295165.1. NCBI lineage: Bacteria > bacterium. The sequence continues at coordinate 7,171 of DATGJN010000120.1, read as the reverse complement.
GCACCCCACACTCGGCAACTTCTGGGATGCGTGGCACGATGCGCCTTTTCTCCGGCTGTATTACAACACGGCGGTGGTCGTCTTCGGGATCTTGGCAGTCCAACTCGTCACGATCACGCTCGCCGCCTACGCATTCGCGCGCCTTGAGTTCTGGGGTCGGGACGTGCTGTTTCGGCTATTCCTGCTGCAACTCATGGTGGCCCCCTCGTCGCTGATCCTCCCGAACTTCGTGACGCTCAGGACGTTGGGATTGCTAGACACGCGGCTTGGCATTATGGTCCCCTACTTCGCCTCGGCGTTTGGCACGTTTCTTCTGCGGCAGGCTTTTCGCAACGTGCCGCGGGATCTGGAGGATTCCGCGGCGGTCGACGGCTGCAATGCGTTGCAAACGATATGGTACGTGTTCGTTCCACTCACCAGACCGACGCTGCTGGCGTTTTCGATCGTCAGCATCGTCTACCACTACAACGAATTCCTGTGGCCGCTCATCATCACCAATACGGAACGCGCGCGCACGGTTACCGTCGGCCTCGCGTCGTTCACACAGGGCGCGGAATCCGCAGCTCAGTGGAACCTCATCGCGGCGGGAACGGTGATCGTCATCCTGCCCTTGTTGGTCGTATTCGTGCTCTTTCAGCGGCGCTTCGTGGAGAGTTTTATGTACTCGGGGCTCAAGGGATAGCCCTCGGCGGGTTTGCTACGAAGCCGAGGCCTTGCCCGTCATCCGGCGTTCTGCACGGCACGAACGAGGCGCAACGCGGGGGTGCGGAGAACCCTAAGCCGTTGCTAGTACCTCCGGCACGATCGCCGACGACCCCATCACGCTATAACCCTAGTAAAGTATGGTGGGCCCGCCAGGACTTGAACCTGGGTCCGCCGGTTATGAGCCGGATGCTCTACCCTTGAGCTACGGGCCCCGACGTGATTATACCATTGACGATCGCCGGCGGCCGCGGTCCCGCGAGGCGAACCCACTGTCTACCCTTTCAGGCCTGAATACATGAAGCTCTCGACGAACCGCCGTTGGAACAAGATGAACAGCACGAGGAGCGGCAGCACGACGACCACGGTTCCGGCCGCGATGATATTCCACTGCGCGCCGGACTCCGCCGACTGCGTGAACGACGCCAGCCCGACGGTGACCGTCCGTGCCCGATCCGTGTCTGTGATGATCAGCGGCCATAGAAACTCATTGTAATGATACACGACGCTGACGATTGAGAACGCGATCAACGTCGGCTTCGCGAGCGGGATGAACACGTTCCAGATGGTCTGGAGGGCGTTGCAGCCATCGATCGCCGCCGCGTCCTCGAGGTCGCGCGGTACGCCCCGGAACGCCTGTCGGAGCAGAAACGTGCCGAACGCGGAGGCGAAGTACGGGATCATGATCCCGAGCCGCGTGTTCAGCAACCCAAGGGTCTTGAGCGTCACGAAGTTCGGCAGGATCAGTGACGAGGGCGCGACCATGAGCTGGAGGAGGAACAACCGGAACAGCAGATCCCGTCCGGCGAACTCGAGCCGCGCGAACGCGTAGGCGGCGAGTGTGATCGTGACAAGCTGCATCGCTAGGATGCCGAAGACGACGATCGCGGTATTGTAGTAGAGGCGAAGGAACGGCGCGTCCGTCCACGCCTCGCGGAAGCTCTCGAGGCTCGGGTGCTGGATCCAGAGCGACGCCAACTGGCTGCCGAGCTGTCCCGGCGCTCGCACCGACGTGGCGAACGCCCACAGCAGCGGGAACACCCAGATGAACGCGAGCGCGCCCACCCCGAGAATCCAGGAGGCGTTGGCGACTCGGCGGGATGCGCGTTGGGACATCTCAGACCTCGTAGTGGATGCGGCGCTCGAGGAGCCCGAAGCTTGCCACCGCGATTGCCATCAGGACCGCAAGCAAGACGACGGTCAGCGCCGCAGCCTTGCCGAGATCGAAGAACATGAAGGCTGCCTGGTAGACGTAGAACAACAGCAGGTTCGTGGCGTTGTCGGGGCCGCCTCCCGTCATCACCCAGATCTGGTCGACCGACTGGAACGCGTTGATGCTGGCGATCAGTAGGACGAACAGCGTCGTGGGAGCCAGGAGCGGGAAGGTGATGGTCCGGAACTGCTGCCATGCGGAGGCGCCCTCGAGGCGCGCTGCCTCGTACAGCTCCGCCGAGACCGTCTGCAATCCCGCGAGGTAGAAGAGCATGTAGTACCCGGCGTTCTTCCAGATCGTCAGCACGATTACCGCCGGGAGCGCGTATGTCGGGCTCCCAAGCCAATTGATCCCGCCGGGGACGATCCCGCGGAGATAGACGTCGATCAGACCGTACCCAGGCGTGTACACGAATAGCCAGATCGCCGCCGCTCCCACGAGCGGGAGCAGGGTGGGATAGAAGAACGCGGTCCGGAACACCGTGCTCAGGGCGTGGGTGCGGGTCAGCAGCAGCGCGAGGATGAGCGCCAGCGCCACGGTGACCGGTACGGTCCCGAAGAGGAACACGGCGCTGTTCTTCAGGACCTGGCCGAACACTGGATCGGCGGCGAGCGCCGCGTAGTTTCCGAATGCCACGAATTGTAGCCGGTGCGTCGCCGGGTTCATGTGATGGAGGCTCATCTCCAGCGACGACAACACCGGATAGTAAGTGAACGTGATAAGAAAAATCAGCGAGGGTAGCAGGAATAGATACGGCTGCGTCTTCCAACGGCGGCGCGGGACTCGGGCGCGGAGCGGGGAGCCGGTCCCCGGGCGCAAGGTCACCGGATCCGAGTCCGGCGGGTTACATGGCGTGTCGTTCTCCGGATCGCGATCCTCATTCCGGCCGAGAGGCCTAGTACTTGGACAGGAGTCGGGTCGCGTCCCGCTGAACCTGATCAAGCGCCGCCTACACGCTCAAACGGCAGGACTGCGCCGGTCGGACCCAGTCAGTACCGCCCGTACACGCCCACCTTACTCTACGGACCGATAGTCAGCGCTCGGCGGTCGCAGGATGAACAGTTCGTCATGGCTGCATTAAGGATAGGTGCCGGCTCTCTGGGTCGCGCTTCTTCCAGCCAGAGGAAAGGTTCGCCTCCCCGCGAACAGTACCTCCGTCTGCTTGAGCGCGACGGGAAGTCGCCCCGTGGGGCACATCCGCGGGCCGGCGCTTGCGGGGTTCCCGGATCCTCTGGAAGAGGGGAGACCGGGCGGCGCCGATTGGTGTGCGCGTTGCGCGGAGCAGGGGGGAGTGCGGTGGGAGAGCACGAGAAGACCGGAGTCTTTCAGGTCGGGACACGGCACCTCCGGGACGTTGAGGAGGCGCTACGGTACGTCTACGACGCGCTTGTGGAGCGGGGGTACAATCCGGTCGATCAGATTGTCGGGTATCTCGTCTCCGGCGACCCCACCTACATCACGAGCCATAAGGACGCCCGCACCCTGATTCGGCAGATTGAGCGAGACCGCCTGCTGGAGGAACTTGTCCGCTGCTACGTTCGCACCACGATGGGAGGGACGCCCGCTGGCTCGCGCTGACATCGCCCAAGACACTCGTACCGAGCGGTTGCTCATCGAGGGCGCCGCCACGCTCCGCGGTCGGTTGCGAGTGGCCGGGGCCAAGAACAGCTCTTTGCCAATCATCGTCGCTGCGGCGCTCGCGGAGGACCGGTCCGTCATCGAGAACGTTCCCCACTGCCGAGACGTCGTCACGCTCCTCGAGATTCTCCGATCGATCGGCGTGGGCGTCGACTGGACCGGGCCCGGTCGTCTCGAGCTGGATGCTCGGCGCCTGACCGGTCACGTGGCACCGTACGAATTGTGCCGGCAGATGCGCGCTTCTATCTACGTAGCCGGCATGCTGCTGGCGCGCCTCGGCCGCGCCGAGGTACCGCTGCCCGGGGGATGCGTCATCGGGAGCCGGGGCGTGGATTTCCACATCCGCGGGTTCGAGGCGCTCGGGACGCGGGTCGCGACCGAGCACGGGTATCTCAAGGCGCATGCGCGGCGGCTGCGCCCCTCTACGTACTACGTCCCTCGCAGCAGCATGGGGACGACGATCAATCTCATGCTCGCGGCGTCCCGCACGTCCGGCGTGACGACTCTCCAGAACGCCGCGCGGGAGCCTGAAGTGGTCGATACGGCCGTGTTCCTCTCGTTGATGGGCGCGCGCGTGCGGGGTGCGGGGACCAACACGGTGACCGTCGAGGGAACGTCGGCGCTCCGTGGCGCCACCTACACGGTCATCCCCGATCGGATCGAAGCGGGCACCTACCTGATCGCCGCGGCGGCCACCCACGGCGACGTGCTGGTCGAGGATCTGATCTCCGAGCACGTCACGGCGCTTCTGACCAAGCTCAGCGACGCCGGCGTGACCATCGAATCCGGACCCGGAGGCGTGCGTGTCAAGGCGGAAGGGGAGCTCCGCCCCGTGGATGTGGATACCGCGCCGTATCCGGGGTTTGCGACGGACTTGCACCCGCAGTTCGCGGCGATGCTCGCGGGCGTCCCGGGCCGCAGCGCCATCCGCGAAACGATCTTCGAGAAGCGCTTCGGCTACGTGGATGAGTTACGCCGCATGGGTGCCGACATCCGCGTGGACGGTGATACGGCGATCATCACCGGGGTTCCGACGCTCTCGGGAGCGCCCGTGGAGGCGGTGGACATCCGGGCGGGCGCGGCGATGGTGATCGCCGGCCTCGCCGCCCAGGGCGAGACGCAGATCTCCAACCTCGAGAACCTCGACCGGGGCTACGACCGTCTTGAGGAGAAGTTGAGCGGGCTCGGCGCCAGCGTCCGGCGCGTGCGCGCGTAGTCTCCGTCGTCTGCATCGCGATCTCGCCGGTGGACCGGGTGGGTGGTCTGCTATACTGGGGTCACGGGCGAGTAGCTCAACGGTAGAGCGCCTCGCTTACACCGAGGAGGTCGCGGGTTCGACCCCTGCCTCGCCCACCAAGCAGGGCAACGCCTTGCGCTCGATGCACGCGACGCGCACCACAAGTTCTGCTATTCTCTGCTATTCCGAGCATCTGTCCGCAACCCCCAGGAGCCGCTTCTCCAGGTCCCGCGCCGCGTCGTGCTGCATGTGCGGCAGAACGTGTGCATAGATTCCGAGTGTCACGGCCGGCGTCGCGTGGCCGAGTCGTTCTTGAACGATCTTCACCGGTACCCCCTGCATTAGCAGATGGCTTGCATGGCAGTGCCGAAGGTCGTGGAATCCGATCCGTGGCACCTTGGCCCGCTTCAGGACGGCCCGAAGATCGCGCAGTTGAGATCGTGCCCGTGGAGTGTTTCCCGTCGACCTGAGCGAACACCAGGGCGTTCGACGCAGCGTTGCCGCGGGCACGGGCGAGCATATCGGTGAGCAGCGGAGGGATCGCCACCACCCGCCGGCTCTTGGGCGTCTTCGGCTCTTTGAACGCGACGTCGCCGCCGAGCCGGACGAACGTCTGCTGGACGGTGATCGTGTCGAGCAGCGGAACGAAGTGTCGCCACAGCGTCACCCCGTCATCGTCGTGTTTTCAGTACGCCCGCGGCCGGTCCGCATGCTCGTGATCCGGTGCGCACCGATCCTACTACTGGCAGCGGCAGTGCGCGATCATGTCCGATCCATCCGGCTCGATCACGAGCCGGCAGCGACCGTTCGGGCACGTGCCGCGACAGACCGCGGCCGCCGACTGACCGGAGCCTGATCTGAAGAGATCGCACGGACCCTTATACCCCACGCCCGGATCGGCTGGAAGCGTCGCGACCTGGATGTGATAGGCGTTCATGTCGTCACCACGCCAGCGGATTACACGTCCGGGTGGAGGGGCCGCAGGAGGGATGGCGGCGCCGCCAACACCGCGGTGGAAGCGCACATACCCGTCCCAGAAGCCGCCGTGGTTGTCTGCGCGGTTCGTGGTCTGACAGATCTCCGCGTCAAGACCGCGACGGCTCTGGATCGAACAACTGAACTCGAAGGTATCCTGGTCGATCTGCCGCATGGCGCCGTCGGCAGCGTCCTGGTGGTACGGAAGTCCTTTAGTGTGTTCAACCGACGCGGAGATGACCTGTCCTTTGAGCGAGACGCCCGGCCACACATCGTGGGCCAAGCTGAAGCGGACGACGGCGTTGATCGGTGCCCCCTGTCCGCCCGAGTCTTGATACGGAGGGAACCGTCCGCTCACGTCTGAAAGGATCGTGACACGGAAGCGTACCCAGTCGTTAGAGGGTGAGCGGTCGTATTCCCATGCGAGCCAATGGATCGGATGGATCTCGCGCTTGCCGTCGGGCGGATCATCGGGAGCCTCGCCGTCATGCCCAAGATCGATGACGTTCTCGCCGAAGATCCGCACGTCGCGTCCGATGGGCGGGCGCCAGTCCGCATTTGCGTCAAAGTTTCGGTCGGGCGCGATCTCGCACTCGAGCGGTCCCAGGAAGATCGAGTAGTCGAGGTCAGGACGCACGAGGCTACGCAGGCGCCGGAAGCGAGCGAGGGAGATCGGGATCCATACGCCATTGGCGACCACAACGTAGATTGCGGTGAACAACCAACCCAGAACGGGGATGTGCTCCAGTTGCGTGAGCCCTTCCGCGGGGGAGAGATGGTTGTTGTAGACGACGTCTGTGACCGATCCGCGGCACTCGATCTGGCGGGGCCCCCCAGCTCGGCGCCAATGGGGCGCCATGAACGGTAGGATCGGACGCTCGCTCGAATCAACGAGACAGTGTTTATATGTCAGCGGCATGACGTTGACCCCACCGCTCGGCGTAGGAAATCACGAGACGATCGCTGGCGTCTCACCCCACTCAGAAAGTTCGGGAGGCGCTCACCCTGGCCCGGCTTCTCACCGTCTTGTCGCCTGCGCCGCCCGTTCAGTCGTTCTCCGGAGACCTCCCGAAGTACGCCTGACTGGGTGCCCGAGCGTTGAAGTCGGGTTTTTCGCCGGAGGGTTGCGCCTCCGTCACTACTTGTATCATGTGCTGGAGCACCTCACAATCCGGAAACTTGGTTCGTGCGATTTCTGGACAATGTGGCTAGGATCATGTGGATAAGATCAGTACGCCGGGGACGCGTCAGATCCGCGCGCTAGCTGTGGTTCCCACACACGTTGTTGACACTCGCGACCGCTGGGACCCGCCCTTCCAGCGCCGTGTGGGGGCGATGGTGATTGTAGTAGTGCAACCACTTCGGAAACGCGACGCGGCGCTCCTCGTTGGAGCGGTAGAGCCGTG
>DATGJN010000119.1 GCA_035295165.1 bacterium | reverse complement strand
GTGGTCGTCTTGCCGGCGCCGTTCGGACCGAGCAACCCGAACACTTCACCGGCGTAGCACTGGAACGACACCCCGCGGACGGCGTGGTACCGCGGAAACCGCTTCTCGAGGTTCTCGGCCTCAACTAGGACTTCGGGGCCGGCCATGGGACGCACTCCTATAGTGTGGCGAGCGGTACTGCGCTCAGCACGAAGATCGGGATGAGCACCGCCGCCATCGCTTTGTGGACCGGGGTCACGGGGGAACAGTCGTCCAACGGTCCCGGGTGCCCCCGGCGAATCATCAACAAGATCAATAGACTCATTACCCAATATCCGAACAGAATTCCCACGCCTACCGCCACGTACGACAGGATCAGATGTGCACGCGGCCCGAACACGGCCCGCATCACGTGCCCGCCGTCCAGCATGCTCGCGGGGAGCAGGTTGAGCGCGGTCACCAGCAACCCCACCCAGCCGGCGAACGCCATCGGGTGGATCAGCACGTCGGCGCTCGGACTCGGGTGCAGCAGCCAGCGCACGAGCAGGTCCACCAGCATCGGGGTGGGGATCGCCGTCAGCTGGCAGCCGTTCGCGACGATCGCGGCATGCGAGATCACGAGCGAGTGCGCGATACCGTACACGAGAATCGGGACCGCCACGATGAACCCCGCGATCGGCCCGCTCGCCCCGAGCTCGACGAGGGCATCGCGGTTCGGCGACGGCGTGCGTGTCAAGATCACGGCGCCCATCGTGCCGATCGCCAACCCCGGCAGCGGCGGCATCGGGATGAACATCGGCGGGCTGGCGTCGATCTTGCGCCAGATCGAGACGAGCTTGTGTCCCATCTCGTGGCAGAACAGGATCGCCATAAGCGACAGCGAAAACGCGACCCCGCCGGCGACGGGGGACAGCAACCCCGGCACGCACCCGCCCTGCGCGTTCAGATAGCCTGCGATGAACGTCGTGACGAGTGTCGCCGCGAACAACCCGATCGGCCACACCCAGCGCGTTCGTGTCGGCGGCGGCTTCGGCACCAGCAGCACGATCGTCTCTCCGTCGTGGCGGCGGAGCAACGGGAGGACGCCGAGCCCGTCGAGTCTCTCCCGGAGGCGAAGGAATCGCGCCTTGTCGTCCGGCCCCGGCCTGATCGCGAACGCCGGCCGACCGTCCTGAAACCAGAGCTCCTGTACCGGAAAGCACGCTTCGACCGCCGCCCGGACGGCGGCAAAATGGTCCTCCGGAGAACTCACCATGACCCTAAGCGTACCACGCCGCCCCGGGATTGGAAACGACGTGCCAAAGCGGGCGGCGCCGCCACATGCGCGGCGCCGCCTCGAACGGAGCGAATCCTAGCGCTTCCTCAAGAACGCGGGGATGTCCAGGTCCTCCAGCCCGACCCGGGTCGTCTCGCGCGGCGGCGCATCGGCCGCTTCCGCCATGCCCTCCGCGAGGTCGGCCGTCCGGCGCGGTCCCTCAAATCCGGTCGCGATCACCGTGATCTGGATCTTCCCGTCCAGATGCTCGTCCAGCACGGCCCCGAAGATGATGTTCGCTTCGGGGTCGGCGGCCTGTTGGACGACCTGCGCGGCCTCGTTGATCTCGAGCATCCCGAGGTCCATGCCGCCCGTGATGTTGATGAGCACGCCGCGGGCACCTTCCATCGAGGTCTCGAGCAGCGGGCTCGCGATCGCCGCCTGGGCCGCCTGGGCCGCCCGGCCCTCCCCGCTCGCGATCCCGATGCCGATGAGCGCGGAGCCGGCCTCGGTCATGATCGTGCGGACGTCGGCGAAGTCGAGGTTGATCAGCCCGGGCACCGTGATCAGGTCGGCGATCCCCTGCACGCCCTGGCGCAGGACATCGTCCGCGACCCGGAACGCCTCGACCACCGTCGCGCTCTTATCCACGACTTGGAGCAGCCGGTCGTTCGGGATCGTGATCACCGTGTTGACCCGTTGCCTGAGGTTCCGGATCCCCTCCTCGGCCGCGGCCGCGCGGCGGCGGCCCTCGAAGCTGAACGGCCGGGTGACCACCCCGATCGTCAGCGCGCCGAGCTCGCGGGCGACCTGCGCGATGATCGGCGCGCCGCCCGTCCCCGTGCCGCCGCCCATGCCAGCGGTCACGAACACCATGTCGGCGCCCTCGACCACCTCGGTGAGCTCCTCGCGAGTCTCCTCGGCCGCCTGCCGCCCGACCTCCGGGTCGCCGCCGGCACCAAGTCCGCGTGTGAGCTTCCCGCCGATGTGGATCTTCTTGTCGGCGTTCGACAGCGCCAGGGCCTGCGCGTCGGTGTTGATCGCGATGAACTCCACGCCTCGAAGGCCGGCGGTGATCATGCGATTCACCGCGTTGCTGCCGCCGCCCCCGACCCCGATCACTTTGATCGCCGCGTAGCGCCGGAGATCCCGCTCGACGTTCGCCATCCGCACCCCTCCCGCACCCTCTGGGGGGACCACCGCCTTGTCCCCGTCCCCCGGGCGTGTCGTCACTGCTGTGTGGCGTGTCATGACTGCCGTCTGGCTCCGCCGTTCCGAGAGCAATCGCTGGACCGGGTGATGCCACCGTTTCTCCGTCATGTGCCCGCTCCGTTCGCTCCAAGACGTATGCTGCGAAATCACGCTGCTGCCACTACTGCTGCCATCTCGTATGCCGTTGACGGTACGCGACCGGTCTATGCGTTGGGGCTCTCTTCCCGCGCTCCTCGCCCTCCCCTGCTCATGCGCCCTGCGTGAACTCGCGCAACCACTGCCGCACCCGGCCGAACACCGACCCGGTGCCGTCGACCGTCCGCACCAGCCGCCCGGGCGCGCGCTGGCGCGCCCCGTGCAGCACGAGACCGACACCGGTGGCGTACGCGGGACTGTCCACCATATGCGCCATCGTCCCCCGAATGTCTGGCACGCCGACGCGCGACGGCAGCTCGAGCAACGCAGATGCCGCGTCGGCGAGACCGGCCAACAGCGCGGTGCCGCCGGTCACCACGACCCCCGCAGGAATCAGGTTCGCGTAGCCGGACCGCTTGATCTGCGATTTCACCATGCCGAGGATCTCCGTGAGCCGCGGCTCGATGATCTCGACGAGTGCCCGCCGCGGTCGCACGACCAGCTCGTGCGACCCGATGCGGGGCACCTCGATCGTGTCCTCGGCGCCCACCGTCGCCGCCGATGCGCTCCCGTAGGCGACCTTGAGCCGCTCGGCCTCCGCGATGGGCGTGCGGAGGCCGACCGCGATGTCATTGGTGATGTGGCTCCCGCCCACCGGCAGAATCCCGGTATGGCACAGCCCGCCGTTCGTGAAGATGCCGACGCTGGTGGTGCCGCCGCCGATGTCCACGACAGCCACGCCCAGGTCCCGTTCCGCCTGGGCCAGCACCGCCTGCCCGGACGCCAGTGGTTCGAGCACGAGTTCCTCGATCTCGAGGCCGGCCCGCTGCACACACTTCAGGAGGTTGGCCAGCAGCGTCCCCGCGCCCGTGACGATATGTGCCTCCACCTCAAGCCGAGAGCCGTACATCCCCACCGGGTTCTTGACGCCGTCCTGCCCGTCCACGACGAAGTCGCGCGGAATGAGGTGAACGATCTCGCGGTCGCTCGCGGGAATCGCGGTCATCCGCGCCGCCTCCACCACCCGCGAGATGTCCTGCTCGCCGATCTCGTGATCGGCCCGCGACACCGCGACGACCCCACGGCTGTTCTGAGACGCGACGTGCTCCCCGGAGACCGACACGAGCGCGGCGGCGATCTTCACGCCGGCCATCCGTTCCGCTCGATCCACCGCTTCTTCGATCGCCCGCGTCGTCCCGTCCAGATCGACGACGACGCCCTTCCGGACGCCGGTAGAAGGGGAGGTCCCCATCCCCTTGATGTGGACCTCCGCTTCCTCGTCTTGTTCTGCGATGATCACACAGACCTTGGTGGTCCCGACGTCGAGTCCCACCAGCGGTCCCCGTCTGGCCACGTGATCCCTCCTCCGGCCGCTCGTTACGGGGGCACTGGATGTGGTGGTCCTGGCTGTATTCCACGATGCGAAGTGTTCTCCTGCCCGCCCCCGCCTCGCGGCGTTGCGTCGGGCATCGACGGCGTTGGGGGCGTGGAGACCGTTGCCGGCGCGCCCGGGCGTGCCGGTGTGGCACCGTCCTGCGGCGCGGCGCCGGCCGGCATCACCACGATGCTCCCCGGCACGCGGAGGTCCACGTACTGCGCGTGGAGGCCGCGCGCGCGAACCGCGGCGAGCACGCCCGGTACCATGGCCAGTCGGTCGGTGAGACCGTCCGCAGTTCCGACCTTGACCCACATGCCGTCACGCGCTTGGAGCACGACTTCGCCGCTTGCGTCCACGCGCAACCCGATGACGTCCGGACGCAGGCGCGGGGGCAGGGTCGCCGCCACCGTCACTCCAAATCGGACGCTCGGCGACGGTACGGCTGTCCCGGCCTGCACCCACGGCAGATCGAGACGGTCCACCACGAGCGGCATCGCGGCGCCGGGTCCGGACACGCGCGCGATCGCCACGCCGTCGGCCCCCAGCAGCACGTACCCCTCCCCGAATGCGAGTGCGGCGACCGGGTCTCGCTCGCGCACGGACACCATAAGGTTCCGAGGAAACGCGAGAGCGATGGACGCGTCGGCGATGCGCGGGTCCTCGCGCAGACGTTCCCGGATCGCCACCGCGTCGACGCGGAACGCGTTGTCCCCGGGGCCGATGCCGACCCGGCGGAGGATCTCCGCACCTGCGATGTGCGCGTTGCCCCGGACCACGACCGTATCCAGGTTGAACAGCGAGGACCCCGGGAAGGCGGCGACGGCGCACAGGACGCACGTCGCCGCCAGGAATCGGACCAGGCGCAGGAACCGCGGCGCCGCCGGAGACCCGGCTGGCGTCACCGTCCCGTCGCCCGGCCGCGCCGGGCGTACCGGCGGCACCGCGGGCCGACGCGACGGCGCCTCCGACTCGGCAGCGCGGTCCTGTCCGGCGGGTCGCCCGCGCCCCAGGATCATCGTGCGTCGAACTCCCCAAGCAGCTTGACCTCGGTCTCGAGCTCGACGCCGAACCGCTCGCGTACGCGCCGGTGCACGAGGGCGATCAGGCCGAGTACGTCCGCCGCGGTCGCGTGTTCCGTGTTGAGGATGTAGTTGGCGTGGCGGTCGCTCACGACCGCCCCCCCGACCCGAAGCCCCTTGCCCCCGGCGGTGTCGATCAGCCGCCCCGCGTGATCCCCGGCAGGATTCCGGAAGATGCACCCGGAGCTCGGCGGGCCGAGCGGCTGCGTGTCGCTGCGGTGCCGCAGCCACTCGTCGAGTCGGGCCGTCGTCACCTCCGGGCTCTCCTGCGCGAGTTCCAGCGTCGCGTCGAGCACGACCGCGGGCTCATGCTGCAGACGACTCTCACGGTACGCATAGGCCAACTCGTCCGCGCGCCACGTCCGTTCGCCATCGGGCGTCACGACCCGGACGCGCGTCACGACCTCGGCCATGCAGTGCCCGTGCGCCCCGGCGTTCATCGCCAGGGCGCCGCCGACCGAGCCGGGCACGCCCCCGGCGAACTCCAGGCCTGAGAGGCCGCGCAGCGACGCCTGGCGGGCGAGGTACGGGACGCTCACGCCGCACTCGGCGTCGACCCGGGTTCCGTCGAAGCGAAGGCCCTCCTGACCGCGGCCGGTCTTGACGACCACCCCACGGACGCCGCGGTCGGCGATGAGCACGTTGCTGCCGCGGCCGAGCACCACGAACGGCTCGCGCTCCTGGTAGAGCCACGCGACGACCCGGGCGAGTTCGTCGAGCGTGCCCGGCAGCGCCAGCACATCCGCAGGCCCGCCGATGCGAAACGAGACGTGGCGGGACAGCGGCTCCTCCCGGCGGATCGCGCCGGGACACAGACGCTCCAGCGCTGCGGCGAGGGTCTCCGGGCTACCCACCCGCGTTCCCGGACGCGCGCGGCCGTTCGGCCGCGCGGCGCTTCAGGCGGACGACCAACTCGTCGGCCACCTTCGAGACGTCCCCCGCCCCGATCGTCAGCACCAAGTCGCCCGGCCGGACCTCCTCCTCGAGCACCGCCGCGACGTCGCCGGCATCGGCGATGAACCGTACGGGACGCCGCCCGCCGATCGCCCGCGCCACGATACCGGCGTCCACCCCCGGAATCGGCGCTTCGTCCGCTGGATAGATGTCGGTGAGGATCACCTCGTCGGCGCAGTCGAACGCCGCCCCGAACTGCTCGCCGACCGTCCGCGTGCGCGTGTACCGATGCGGCTGGAACACCGCGATGATGCGGGCGCCCGGCCAGCACTCGCGCGCGCCCTGCAGCAGGGCACCCACCTTGGTCGGGTTGTGGGCGTAGTCGTCGACCACGAGCACCCCGGCCACCTCGCCCCGCATCGTGAACCGCCGCTGCACGCCGTGAAACGAGGCGAGCGCGTCGGCGCACACCTGGAACGGAACGTCCATCTCGGTCCCGACGGCGAGCGCGCCGAGGGCGTTCTGAACGTTGTACCGGCCGGGCACGTCCAGCGTAACCCGGCCGAGCATGAGGCCGGCGCGGCGCGCCTCGAACACCGTGCGGCGCCCGGCCATCTCGAGGATGCGCGCGGCGTAGCCCGCGCCCGCGTCAAGCCCGTAGGTCACGACACGCGGGCGCGCATGGGCCGCCAGCTCCCGGCCCACCGGGGCGTCGGAGCAGATCGCGGCGAACCCGTCGTGCGGAAGCGCGCCGAGGAACATCCGGAACGTCTCGACCAGTCGCGCCTCGGACCCGTAGAAATCGAGGTGGTCGGTGGCGTCGAGGCTCGTCACGACCGCGATCTTCGGGGTGATCCACAGGAGCGAGCCGTCGCTCTCGTCCACCTCCGCGATGAGGTCCGTCCCGATCCCGGCGCGCGCGTTGCCGCCGAAGTCTTCCACCTCTCCACCGATCAGCACCGTCGGATCGCGGCCGGCCCGTTCGAGCACGAGGGCGGTCATCGAGGTCGTGGTGGTCTTGCCGTGCGTGCCCACCACCGCGATGCCCCGCGCCCCTTCCATCAGCGCCGCGAGCATCTGAGCGCGGTGCATGATCGGCAGCCCCTGCGCGAGCGCCTGCTGAATCTCCACGTTCTCGTCGGGCACGGCGCGGCTGATCACGACCACCTGCCCGGCCGTCACGTGCTCCGGGGCGTGCCCGATCTGGATCCGCGCGCCGGCCGCGCGCAGCCGCCGCGTCACCTCGCTCTCCCGAAGGTCGGAGCCGGACACGGGATAGCCGCGCGCCAAGAGCACCGACGCGATCGCGCTCATACCGGCGCCGCCGATCCCGATGAAGTGGACCCGGGTGCCGGGCGCGATCACCCGACGGCCCTCTGGATGGCCGGCCGGCGCACCAGGCTCATGACCAGCGCGAGCACGCGCTCCGACGCCTCCGGGCGGCCGAGCCCCCGCGCGCTAGCGGCCATGCGCGCGAACCGGCCGGGAAAGTCGAACACCGAGGCGATCTCTCGGGCGAGCGTCTCCCCGTCGAGCGAGGCGTCCGGGATCACCGACGCCGCGCCGGCGCGCGTCAGCGGCTCGGCGTTCCGGGCTTGGTGATCGTCCGCCGCGTAGCGATACGGGGTGAGGATTGCCGGCAGCCCCGCCGCGGTGATCTCGGCGAGCGCGGTCGCGCCGCATCGGCTCACGACGAGGTCTGCGGACGCGTAGGCGGCACCGATGTGCTCGACGTACGGCACGCGCACGTACCGCACCCCGCCGACGGTACGGTCCTCTCGCGCGCCCGAGCCGCCGGCCCAGCCGCCGCCGACCTGGTGCAGCACCTGAAGGTCGCGACGATCCCGGAGGTACGTGACAGCGTCCTCGACCACGGCGTTCAGGCGCGACGCGCCCTGGCTCCCTCCGAGCACGAGAACGGTGTGCCGGTCCGACGCCAGACCGAACTCGCGCAGGCCGTCCGCTCTGCGCGTCTCGCACACCTCGCGGCGGATCGGCAACCCGGTGACGATGATCCGGCGCGCCGGCATGAGCGGGACGGCGTCGTCCCACGCGACCGCGGCCGCGCGGCACCATCGCGCGAGCACGCGGTTGATGCGGCCGGGCAGCACGTTCCCCTCCACGATGACGACCGGCACCCGCAGCGCCGCGCCGGCGACGACCACAGGGGCCGCCGCGATCCCGCCGGTCGCGACGATCGCGTCCGGACGGAACCGCCGCACGAGCCGCACCGCCTCCCAGAGGCTCAGCACCCCCGTGGCCAGCGACATGGCGGTGCGCGGCAGCGATCGCGCCCGGGGCGGGCGCACGCGCAACCCGACAAACGGGACGCCCGAGGCCGGGACCAGCGTCGCTTCCATCCCGCCCCGGCTGCCGGCAAACGCCACGCGCGCCGACGGGTCGCGGCGGCGGAGCGCTTCCGCCAGCGCGAGCGCCGGATACACATGGCCGCCGGTCCCTCCGCCGGTGAGCAGCAGGTTCATCCGCGGGCCCACGCCGACCGGCGCCGGGCATGCGCCGGCCGCGCCGGGCGGCGGGCCACGACCGGCTCTTCCTCGTGCGCGTACTGGGAGACGTTCAACAGGATGCCGATCGCGATGTAGCTCAGCACCAGCGACGATCCGCCGAAGCTGATGAACGGCAGCGGCACGCCCGTGATCGGCAGCGATCCCGAGACGACGCCGATGTTCAGGACCGCCTGCCCCACGATCATGGTCGTCAGCCCCGACGTCAGCAACGCCCCGTACCGGTCGGGGGCGCGCGACGCGATCCGGTAGCCCCACACCGCGAGGCACAGGAACAGGATGATCACCGCGGCGGTCCCGATCAGGCCGAGCTCCTCGCCGATGATCGAGAAGATGAAATCGGTGTGGCGTTCCGGTAGGTAGAAGAATTTCTGCCGGCTGTGCCCCAAGCCTAGGCCGACCACGCCTCCCGACCCGAGGGCGAGGAGCGACTGGATGATGTGAAACCCGGTTCCCCGCGGGTCCTTCCACGGGTCGAGGAACGCGAACAGCCGGTGGGTCCGGTACCCGCCCCGCAGGATCGCGGCCAGCACCGCGGCCACCGCCGCGCCCGCAACCAGGGTGAGATGGTCGAGGCGGGCGCCACCGACGAACAACAGCACGAACGCGATGAGCGCCACGATCAGCGCGGAGCCCAGATCGGGCTGCTTCACGATCGGCAGGGCGAGCGCCAGCAACACGATCACGGGCGGGATCATGCCCGCGCCGAACTCCCGCGCGCGTTCCCCGCGGTTGGCGAGGAAGTTGGCAAGGTACAGGATGATCGCCAGCTTGGCGAGCTCGGCCGGTTGGAAGTTGAGCGGTCCGCCGAATGTCAGCCATCGGCGCGCACCGCCCGCCTCGCGGCCGATGTGCGGCATGAGCACCAGCAGGAGCGACACGAACGTGATCGCCAACAGCGGCAGGGTGATCTGCCGGAGCCTCGCGTAGTGCAGCCGCCACGCGACCGACATGCCGATGAGCCCGATCACCGTGTACAGGAGTTGGCGCTTGAGAAACCATGCGCTGTCGTGGTACTGTGCCTGCGCCACGACCGCGCTCGCGCTGTACACCATGACGACGCCGATCATGCTGAGCGCCAGCACGGTCAAGAACAGCCCCCACGCCGCCCCGCGCTTGTGGATCAGTTCCACGGGTCTACGCTCCTCGCTCCCCGCGGCAGCGCGTCTGTGGGCTCCGACTCCTCGACCGCCGCGTCCCGCCCGAGCCCTGCGACCAACTCGCAGAAACGCTCGGCACGGTGGCGGTAGTCGCGAAACTGGTCGAAGCTTTCACACGCCGGCGACAGGCTGACGGCGTCCCCGGGCCGCGCGAGCGCGCGTGCGGCCGCCACCGCCTCGTCCAGGGTCTCGCATCGCACGACGCGGACGCCCCCGCCAGCCTCGCCGATCGCGTCTGCGATCCGAGACGCCATCGCGCCGAACACCACCACGGCGCGCGGCGGGCGGGTCCGCAGGGCCTCAGCGACCGGCCGGAAATCACCCGCGGTGGCGCCCGGCCGCTGTCCGCCCGCGAGGAGCACGAGCGGCCGATCGAGCGCGAGCACGGCCGCGACGGTCGCGGCCGGGTTCGTGGCGAGGGAGTCTTCGTAGTAGCGCACCCCCGCGATCTCCGCGACAAAGCGCAACCGGTACGGAAGGCCCCGGAACCGCCGCAGCACGGCCTCGATCGCCCCGGGAGCAGCGCCCGCGACGCGCGCCGCCAGCGCCGCCGCCAGCGCGTTCTCGAGCGCGTGCGCGCCGGGCACCGGAAGCGCCGCCGGGCCGACCCGCTCCTCGCGGCCGTCGAGCCGGAGCACGATCTGCCCGTCCACGACGCAGGCGCCCTCGTCGAGCGTCCGGTACTGGCTCCACAGCAGCGTTGGGGCCGGCGCGCCCGCCGCGAGCGCCCGCGTCGTCGGATCATCGCCGTTGAGGACGGCGCGGTCGCCCGCGCCCTGGTGCGCCAGAATCCCCCGCTTTGTCTCCACGTACGCCTCGAAGGACCCGTGGTCGTCCAGGTGGTGCCTGGCCAAGTTCGTGATCACCGCGATGTGCGGGCTGTACGGCAACCCCACGAGCTGGCGGTTGCTGATCTCCAGCACGAGGACCGCGTCGGGCGTCACCTCGTCCAGCCGATACAGGATCGGCACGTGCGTCCGATCGTTGCCGCTCGAAAACACCCGGGATCCGCTCTCCTCGAGCATCATCGCCGCGAGGTGCGCGACCGTGAACTTCCCGTTCGTCCCGGTCACGCCGAGGATCGGGCACGGCACGGTCTCGAAAAACAGCGCGGTCATGCTGCTGAGCGGCACGCCCGCATCCCGGGCCCGCCGGACCGGCGCGTTCTCCGGGTACCGGAACCACGCCTGCGTCGTGTAGATGATGCCCGCGTCCGCGATCCCTTCCAGGTACCGGTCGCGAAACCTGACGGTGATCGGCGCGGCCAGGAGGCGCGCGACCGCCGCCTCCTGCTCGGCCGGTTCCAGCCACGCGTGCGCCCGGCGGAACGCGTCCGCGAACGTCTCCGGGGTCTGCAGGTCGTGCGCCGTGATGCCGGTGAGCCCGTGGCGCAACAGAAACTCCACGACCGTGGACCCCTCGGTGCCGGACAGGCCCACGACGTGGATCGATTGGCCCCGCAACCGGCGCAGCACGTCGGCGATCACGATACGAGCGCCATCCCGAGCGCCGCCAAGAGGGCGCCGCACACCCAGAACCGGACGACGGTCTGGGTCTCCGTCCACCCGCTCAACTCGCAGTGGTGGTGCAACGGGCTCATCCGGAACAATCGCCGCCCTCCGGTGAACCGGAAGTACGCGACCTGGAGGACCACGGACAGCGCCTCGACGACGAACACGCCGCCGATGATCAACATCGCGACCTCCAACTTGGCCAGCACCCCGGTGACGGCGAGCGCCGCCCCGAGTCCCTGCGAGCCCACGTCACCCATGAACACGCGCGCGGGGTGGGCGTTGAACCACAGAAAACCGAGCGCCGCGCCGGCGACGGCCGCCGCGATCACGGCCACCGGGGCGGCGCCGGCGCGGCCGATCAGCACCACGAGCGCCGCCGCCGCGATTGCGACACTGCCGGCCGCCAGGCCGTCGAGACCGTCCGTCAGGTTCACCGCGTTCGCCATCCCCACCACCAGCAGCACGCACAACAACGGATACACCCAGCCCAGGTCCGGATGCCACGGCGTGCCGGGCAGCGCCACGGCGCTGCCCAGGCGGGGCGTCCGCGCCACGTACAGGCCGACCAGCAGGGCGACGGGGATCTGCAGCGCCAGTTTGTCCCGCGCACGCAGCCCGAGGTTCCGCCCCCGTGCGATTCCCAGTGCATCGTCCACCCCGCCGACCGCGGCGAAGATCGCGATCACGACGAGTCCGACGGCGAGGTCGCGCGAGATCCGGCCGGCAGCGGCCGCGACGACCAGCGCCGCGACGAGCCCCGCTCCAATAATCAGCACGCCCCCCATCGTCGGGGTCCCGGCCTTGTCCGCGTGACGACGGGGCGCGTCGTCGCGCACAATCTGCACCACGCCGGTCCGCCGGAGCCACGTCACGACCGGGGCGCCCGCGGCGAGGGTCAGCGCGACCGCGAGCCCCCACGCCGAGAGGGCCGGGGTCACGCCCACGCGAGCCCCCGCCCGCGTGGGGCCGCATCGCCGACGCCGGTCCCGCCCTCGAGGGCCGCCACGATCCGTTCCATCTCCAGCGCCCGCGAACCCTTGATCAACACCACCGCGCCGGGTCGCAGTTCGCGCCGGAGCACTCGCAGCACCTCGGCCGGGTCCAGCGTATGGGTCACCCGGGCGCCGCCCGCGTCGATGGCCGACCCGGCGAGCTCAGCGGCGAGCGGGCCGAACGCGATCACGAGGTCGAACCGTCTGCCCGCGACGAGCCGCCCGACACGGCGGTGCGCGTCGTCCGACGCCGCCCCGAGCTCTCGCATGTCGCCGAGCACGGCGATCCTTGGTGCGCCGGGCAGCTCGTCGACGACATCCAGCGCGGCTTCGATCGACTGGGGGCTGCTGTTGTAGGTGTCGTCGATGAGGGTAACCTCGCCGACCCGGCGCACGGCCAGCCGCATCGGCAGCATCGACGCCCCTCCGAGTCCCAACGCGATCTCCTCCACCGGCACGCCGAGCGCCCCCCCGGCCGCCGCGGCCGCAAGCGCGTTCAGGACCGCATGGCGGCCGGGCAGGTGGAGCAGGACCTCGCTATCGCCCGCGGGCGTGTGGAGGCGAAACGCGCTCCCCTCGCCCGGCAGCATGCGGATCGCACTTGCGGTGACGTCGCCCGCGCGCAGCCCAAACGTCACAACTCGCGCCGGCGTCCGCCGGCGCATCGCCAGCACCAGCGCATCCTCGGCGTTCAGAATCGCGACCCCATCCGCCGGCAGCCCTTCGACGAGGGCCGTCTTCTCCGCGGCGAGGGCCTCACGGCCGTCGAAGAAATCCAAGTGGGACTCCCCCACGTTCGTGACGACGCCGATCTCGGGGCGCGACACCGCCACGAGCTCGCGAATCTGCCCCGGCCCCCGCATCGCCAGCTCGACCACCGCGATCTCCGCGTCGCTCGGAACATTCGCGAGGACGAGCGGGATCCCGATCTCGGTGTTCCAGTTGCGCGGTGACCGGACGGTGCGGAACATTCGGCCGGTCACCGCCGCGGTCAGCTCTTTGGTCGAGGTCTTCCCGACGCTCCCGGTGATGCCGATCACCCGCAGCGCCTGGCGGTCCCGGACGTTCCGCGCGAGCACGTGCAACGCGTGCAGCGTGTCCGGGACAACGATCATCGCGACCTCCGGCGGCACGTCCGGCACATCCAGCGTCCCCAGCACCGCCGCGGCGCCCCGACGGCACGCCTCGGCCGCGAACCGATGCCCGTCGGTCCGTTCGCCCCGCAGCGCCACGAACACCATGCCCGGCGAAACGGCGCGGCTATCGACGGTCACGCCGCGGACGGACGCCGCCGGATCGCCCCGCACGACGACGCCGCCGCAGACAGCGGCGAGCTCTCGAACGGCCATCTCGGACGGAGGCGACGCAGGATGCTCCCGCCCGTTCGCCATCGTCACGCGAGACCTCGGCCCACCGCGCAACTCCGCTGCGACGACGCGTATGCGCCTGGGCTCCGGATCGGCTGTCTCACGGATCTCACGGGTGCGCTCCGAGTTCCGTGCGGCCGGCGCGGAGCAGGTCCCGCGCGACCTCGCGGTCATCGAACGCAATCGTGCGGTCCCGAAGAATCTGGTACGGCTCGTGGCCCTTGCCGGCGATCACCACGACGTCGCCCGCCCGGGCCAGCGCCAGCGCGCGCCCAATCGCGAGACGCCGGTCCGGCTCGCTCTCAAAGTTCCGCCCCGCGGCACCGGCCTCGATCTCGCGGATGATCGCCCCCGGGTCCTCGCTGCGCGGATTGTCGGAGGTGAACACGGCGTAGTCGGCAAGCGCCGTCCCGATGCGTCCCATGATCGGCCGCTTCGTCCGGTCGCGGTCGCCGCCGCAGCCGAACACCGTCACGCAGCGGCCCGTTGCGACCTCGCGGGCGAGGCGCAACACCTTCTCGAGTCCGTCCGGCGTGTGCGCGTAGTCCACGATGACCGTAAACGGCTGCCCCTCGTTCACGAGCTCGCAACGGCCGGGCACGCCGGGCACGGTCTCGAGCGCGCCGCTCACAACCTCCGGCGGGATCCCGCGCGCGAGCGCCACCGCCGCCGCCGCGAGCGCGTTGGCGACGTTGAACCGGCCCGGAAGCGGCAACACCAGTGGCATGCGTCCGCCCGGCCACACGACGGAACCGCGCGTTCCCCGCGGGCCGAGCGTGAGCCGCTCCGCGCACACATCCGCGCGCTGCTCGATCCCGTAGGTCCAGACGCGGGCCCGGCTGCGCGAGGCCATCGCGGCGCTGGCCTCGTCGTCGGCGTTCACCACGCTGAGCCCGTCAGGTGCGACCATCTCGAACAGCCGCGCCTTGGCGTCCCGATAGCCCGCGAGGTCCCCGTGGAAGTCCAGATGGTCCTGCGTAAGGTTGGTGAACACGGCCGCGCCGAAACGACACGCGTCGACGCGATGGAGCGCCAGCGCATGGGAGGTCACCTCCATGATCACGTCGCCGGCGCCCGCGGCCCGCATCTCCGCGAGCAGGCGTTGGACGTCCGGTGCTTCCGGGGTCGTGGGCGTCGTGGCGTGGAATTCCACGGGTGCCCCGCCCAGCCGCGCGCCAAGCGTGCCGACGAGCCCGACGCGACGGCCGGCCCGCGCGAGGATCGCCTCCAGCAGGTACGTGGTCGTGGTCTTGCCGTTGGTTCCCGTCACGCCGCACACCCACAGGTGCTCCGACGGCGTCCCATGGAAGGCTGCGGCGACAAACGCCAAAGCCTGCCGCGTGTCGGGAACGACCACCTGAGTCGCCCCGACGTCCGGCACCGCGTGGTCGACGAGCACCGCGACCGCGCCGCGCCGGGCCGCGTCCTGGGCGTACCGGTGCCCGTCCTGGGAGAGCCCGCGGATCGCGGCGAAGAGGTCGCCGGCCCGCACGTGCGCCGAGTGATAGGCCAATCCCGTGACCTCACGGTCCCGGGACCCGAGCACCACCGGGCCGTCTCCCGGAGGCGACACCGGGAGCGCCGCCAGGAGGTTTGCTAACCGCATCCTCGCTCCTCCGAGCCCGGGGCCGGTCCGGCATGTCCCGGCTCCGGCTGCCCGAGTTCCACTATAGCAAGATCGCGCGCCCGCCGATAGGCGCGCGCCGGTGATCAGTGCGCGCGCGCTGGCCCGGCGCCGGCGGCGCTCCCGGCGACCTGCCCGCCCGCAGCGGGCGCCTGCGCGGTTTCCGACACGGCGATCGGCGCCGTCGGCGGCACCCGCATGTACCACAGCGCCTGGCGCGCAATCTCCCGGAACACCGGCGCCGCCACGTCGCCGCCGTAGTAGACGCCGTGCGGACGATCCACCACCACGAGGATCGCGAGGACCGGGTTGCTCGCGGGGACGACGCCGACAAACGACGCCACGTATCCGCCCGACTCGTAGCCGCCGGTCGGGCTGGGCTTCTGCGCGGTGCCCGTCTTCCCGGCCACGCTGTATCCGGGAATCTGCGCCTTGACGCCCGTCCCGCCCGCCACCACCTGCCGCATCATCGCCAGCACCTGGCCGGCCACTCCGGCGGAGATCACGCGGTGGGGCGCCACATCGTCCGGGGTGGCGACGACGTGGCCCGTGGCGTCGCGGACGACGGCGACGAGATGCGGGCGCACTTCCATCCCGTCCGTCGCCAGCGAAGACGCCGCCACCAGGAGCTGGATCGGGGTGACCGAGATTCCCTGGCCAAACGCGATGTTCTGGAGGGTCGGCCCAAGCCACTGCCTGATCGGGCGGATAATGCCCGAGGCCTCGCCGGGCAGATCGATCCCGGTGGGGGACCCGAATCCGAACCGACGGATGTAGGCGTCGTACGTCGATTTGCCGAGCCGCGTCGCGACCTGCGCCGCGCCGACGTTGCTTGAGTACTTGATGATGTCGGTCAGGCTGAGCGCGTCGAAGTGCTCCGATTTCTCCGCGTCGTGGATCGTGGCGCCGTTGATGCGAATCTGCCCCGGATCCCGAAACCGGTCGTCCGGCGTGATCGTGTGGCTCGCAATGGCGGCGGCGGCGAGGATCAGTTTGAACGTGGACCCGGGCTCGTACAGATCGGCCACCGCGCGGTTCTTCCACAAGGCCGCAGGCGCCTTCTGGTACTGACCCGGATCAAACGACGGCAACGCCGCGAGCGCCAGGATCGCTCCCGTCTGGGGATTCATCACGATCGCCACGCCGCCGTCGGCAGTGGTCTGGTCGATCGCTTGCTGCAGCTCGCGTTCGGCGATGTGCTGGATCACCTCGTCGAGCGTGAGCACCACCGTGGCCCCGTCGCGCGGCGGCGTCACGATCCGCAGCGTTTGGACGAGCTCCCGGCCGATCGCGTCGCGATCCGCCGTGCCGAGTCCGCTGGCCCCACGAAGGAATCGGTCGTCCGCGAGCTCAAGTCCGGCAAGCCCGGCGTCGTCCGTGCCGGTGAAGCCGATCACGCTGCCGGCGAGCGGCCCGTTGGGGTAGTCGCGCCGAGCCTCCGGCACGATGCCGACGGCGCGGCCGAGGCCGAGCGCGGTCAGCGCGTGCGCCACCGCCATCGGCCGACGCCGCGCGAGCCACGCGAAGAACGGGCCGCCGCTCTTGAGGCGGCGGACCACCGCCGTCGGGGGCAGGCCGAGCACCGGCGCCACCCGCGCCGCAAACGCCTCCGGGTCGTCGATCGCGCGCGGCACCGCGTACACGGAGTCGACCTCGACGTTCATGGCCAGGGGGCGTCCCACGCGGTCGACGATGAGGCCCCGGCGGCCCGGGATCTGCACCGACTCCAGCTGCTGACGAAGCGCCAGGCGCTGGAGCGCGCCGCCGCGGATGACCTGAACATCAACCATGCGACCGAGCAGGCAGAGGCACGCGAACGCCCAGACCACGAACACGGCCGTCACGCGCCAGGCACTCACGCCGTCGCGGGCGGCCGGCCGTGGCCGGCCGCTCCGGGGCGTCATCGGGAGAGCGGTGCCGCTACCGCCTCATTTCGGTGGAAGTATGCGCCGAACCGCTGCCAGAACCCCGGTCCGCCTCGGGCTTCTTCGCGCGAGTCGGGCGCTGGCAGCGACAAGGACGCGATCTGACCGGCGCCTGGAGCCTGCAGCCCGAGGCGAGTCACGGCAAGGTGTTCGATCCGTTCTGGGGCCCTGAGGGAGGAAGCGATGGCTTGGAGACGTTCGTGCTCGGTCTCGAGGGCGGCAATTTCCTGGGTGTCCTGGAGTATGTGGTAGCCGATGTGTGCTGCGTTTGATACAGCTGCGACGTGTGCGACGAATGGCACTACCGCAAGTGCTGCCAGTGTGAGTGTCACGATCATGGGATACCGTCTCCGCCGACGCCGGGTCGCCTCCCTCCCCCTCAGGCCCCAATGCTCGGGAATCAGCACGGGAGCTGCCATCTGTGCCTGTCGAAGCGCCATCGTCAGTGGACCCCGCTTCCGCTGCCCTGCCGGGTGCCGCGTGCATCGCGCGCCGCGGTCTCGCCGAGCCGCTCCGCCGCGCGCAACCGTGCGCTGCGCGCCCGCGGATTGCTCCGGACCTCGGCCGGCGACGCCGTCACCGGCTTCTTGGTGAGCACGCGCAGCAACCGTTCGCCCTCGCATCGACAGACGGGCAGGTCTGGTGGACACGTGCACCCGCGCGACAAGCGTGTCAGCACTTGCTTCACGATCCGATCCTCAAGCGAATGGAACGCGATCACGCACAGTCGCCCGCCGGGACGCAGGCGGCGGACCGCCTGCGGCAGCCCGCGCTCAAGCGCGTCCAGTTCGCCGTTCGTGACGATGCGGATCGCTTGAAACGTCCGCGTCGCCGGATGCAGCCGCCCCCGGGCGCCGCCGATCGCGGCTTCGACCGCCTGGGCCAAGTCGCGCGTAGTCTTGAGCGGACGCCGAGCGACGATCTGCTTCGCGATCTTGCGCGAGGCACGCTCCTCGCCGTAGCGGTAGATCAGGTCGGCGAGCGCGCGCTCGGGAAAGGTGTTGACGATCTGCGCCGCGGTCAGCTCCTGCGTCCGGTCCATGCGCATGTCCAGCGGCCCGGCGCGGTCGAAGCTGAAGCCCCGGCCCGGCTCGAGCAACTGCCGGGTCGAGACCCCGATGTCGAAGAGCACGCCGTCGACCACTCCGACCCCCAGCGCGTCGAGCGCCTCGTCGAGTTCGCCGAAACTCGCCTGTCGCAGCATCACGTTGCGCCCGAACGGGCGCAACCGCTCTTCCGCCTGGGCGATCGCGTCGCCGTCCCGGTCGAGCCCGATCAACCGGCCCGCCGGCGCAATGCGGCGGAGCACGGCTTCGGCGTGTCCCCCATCGCCGATGGTGGCGTCCACGATCAAGGCCCCGGCGCGGGGTGCCAGATATGTCAACACCTCATCCACCAAAACCGGAACATGCACCGGTTGCTGAGGAGACGTCGACCCGCCGCTGGTTCGTCCAAACGCCACCCGCGCCTCGCCTCTCGATCATCACTACAGGATCAGCGCCTGGAGTTGTCCCACCAACTCGTCTTGCCGCTTCCGAACGGACTGGAGCTTCCGCCGCCAATTCGGCGTGCTCCAGACCTCGAGACGGGACCCCACGCCGATGATCGTCACGCCTCGGGTGATGGCCGCGTGCTCCCGCAGGTGCGGCGGGAGCGTGATCCGCCCCTGCCGGTCCAGATCGCAGTCCTCGGCCGCCGAGAGCAAGAGACGCACGAAGTCGGCGTTGCCGAGCGGCAGCATGCGGAGCTTCTCTTCGAGGGAGTGCCACTCGAGGGGGGAGAACGCCGCAAGGCACGGCTCGATCCAGCGGGTCACGGTGATGCGATCCCCCATCTCCGCCCGGAACTTGGGAGGAATCACCACCCGCCCCTTGTCGTCGAGCGCATACTGCGCCTCGCCCCTGAGCATTCACCCTCACGCCGCTCCCGTCTCCCCACCTGTCCCTACGGATCACCACGTTTCTCCACCCATCCCCAATCTCCTGCCTCACATCACCGCTAGCACAAATAAAATAAGGGCCGGAGCGGCCCTGGGATCCGCACACACGTTCGTATTCCGGTCAGTTGGGTCGGCGCCCCACCATCGCGGCCTGGACGAACCCCGCCACGCCGAGCGCCATCAGGACATCCCCCGGGCTGGCGATACCGGCGAGTCCGGCGATGTGAAACGCCAGCCAGTCATCGAACGGCCCGAGCGGACTTCCCGGAGCGGCGAGCAGATGTCGTGGGTCCGTCCCGCCGACAAGTGCGGCGCCGGCCGGGCGCCCGACGGACTCCAGCGCGCGCGCGGACACAGGCATGCGCCCCCCGTTTGCCACGATCACGGCGGCGTTGAGGACGGCACCCGCGAGCACGGGGAGCAGCCAGCGTTGGTCTCGGTTGGTTGCGAGCATCGCGATCGCGGTCACGTACCCTACCGCGACCGCGGCCCGTCCGACGGGCGCGGGCAGCCAGGGGAGTTGCGCGGCGAGGAGCAGCAGCACGCCGAGCGCCAACGCGGGGAGCCAACGAAGCGAAACGCGGGCGAGTCCGCCGAGCCGTCCACCCCGCGCCCATCCGATCGCGAGGCCCAGAAGCGCCGCCAGCAGCAGGGTCAGTACAGAACCTCGCGAGTCCCCGTCTTGTGCCGAACGACGACGACGTCTGCGTTCTCCTGCAGGCGGCGGAGCGCGTCGCTCATCGCGTCGACACGCACGGACCGGAACGCGAAGTCACCCGGCCGGGGCGCGACCTCGTCGAACGCGTGCCCGCACGCGGTGCAGTAGTAGCCGCGCTCCGGGAGCAGCGCGCCCTTCACCTGCAGCCACCGGATCGTGACGTGGCCGACGATCGCCTGTCTGCCGCACCGCGGACACCGCATCGAGCGCTCCCGGCTCAAGCCGTACCGGTATTATAGCACCGCACCGCGCGCGGCGGCCTTGGCCCGGCGGCTCGCGGTGAGGTCTGCGGCAACGCGGATCGCTTCGATCATGCTGACGGCGCTCGCCCGCCCGGTGCCGGCGATGTCGAACGCGGTCCCATGGTCGACGGACGTGCGGACGAACGGGAGCCCGGTCGTCACGCTCACGGTCTTGTAGAAGTCCGACATCTTCGCCGCGATGTGACCTTGATCGTGGTACAACGACAGCACCGCGTCGAACCGCCCCTCCGCCGCGAGATGGAACACCGAGTCGGCGGGGATCGGACCAGACACGTTCAGCCCGGCCGCGCGAGCGTCCTCGATGCCGGGGCCGATCTCGCGGATCTCCTCGCCCCCCATCTTGCCGCCTTCGCCCGCGTGCGGATTCAGCGCGGCGACGGCCACGCGCGGCGACGCGAGGCCGAGGTCATCCAAGACCTGGGTCATGATCGCGAGCGTCTCGCGGACCCGCGCGCGCGTCATCTGCGCGATCGCGTCGCGCAGCGACAGATGGCGCGTGAGGAAGAAGATGCGGAGGGACCCGATCACGAACATCGTGAGGGACTCGCGGCTGCCGGTCAGTTCGGCGAGCATCTCGGTATGCCCCGGGTACGGGTAACCGGCCGCCCACAGCGCCTCCTTGTTGAGCGGCGCGGTGGCGATGGCGTCGACCTCACCGGCCTGAGCCAAGCGGATCGCCCGCTCCACCGCCTGGCCGGCGGCGCGACCGGCGTCCGCCTGGATCACGCCCATTCGCAGCGACGACAGATCCACGTTGCCGAGGTCGAGCACGTCCACGGCGCCGTGCGCGTAACGGCCGTCGCGGGGAGCCGCGACGGCCGCGGGCGTCACCGGGAGTGCGAGATCGCGCGCGGTCTTCGCCAGCGTGCCGAGATCGCCGACCACGAGCGGCCGGCACACGGCGTACAACCCCGGCGCGGCTAGCGCCTTCATGATGATCTCCGGTCCGATCCCGGCCGGATCCCCCATCGTCACCGCCACCAGCGGGAGTCGGTCACCCGTCACCGCCATGTCGCTCACCCCTCTCGTGCCTGCGGCGACGCGAGGTCGTGAAACGCCGGCCGCAATGCATCGTAGAGCTGCGTGTACACGTCGTAGACCCCGCGGTACCGATCGCCCGCCGCGGCGTCAGGTCGGTACGCCCGCACGATCGGGTTGATCTCGCGCGCCGCGTGCTCGATGGAGCGCACGCGCCCGATCGCGGCCGCCGCGAGCAACATCGCGCCAAGCGACGCGGCGTCGGCCTGGTGCGGCACGCCGACCGAGCGGCCGAGCGCGTCCGCGAGAATCTGGTCCCAGAGCGCGCTCCGCGCCCCGCCGCCCACCGCCACGACCTCGCTCGGGTGCACGCCGATCCCGTCCAGGAGCGCGAGGCACGCGCGGATCTCGTACGCGACGCCTTCCATCACGCTGCGCGCAAGCGCCCCGACGCCGTGCGCTTCGCTCAACCCGAACCAGACGCCTCGGGCGTCGGGATCCCAGCGCGTGGCCCGCGCGCCCGCCATAAACGGCAGGAACACGAGCCCGTCCGCGCCCGCGGGCACCGCGGCGGCCAGCGCATCGAAGCGCCGGTAGTCCACGGTGCCGCCGAGCAGCGTGTCGCGGAGCCAGCGAAGAATCGAGCCCGACGCGCTCATCCCCTGCTCGAACAGCACCATGCCGTCTACGGCGTGCAACGAGCACATCACCCGCGGGTCG
Source organism: bacterium (assembly GCA_035295165.1). Taxonomy (NCBI): domain Bacteria; species bacterium. The sequence goes on along the minus strand of DATGJN010000119.1, from coordinate 41,172 downwards.
GTCACCGCCGGCGGCGCCGGGGACGGCACCGAGACGTTGGTGGTGGTGCCGGTGGACACCATGACGCGGTCCCCGGTCGCGCCGGCCCCGAGCACCTCACACGGCCGGTCGCCGGCCCCGAGCGCCACCGGGGCACCCACCGGAATCCCGAGCGCCGCCGCGGCCTCGGCCGTCACGGCGTGCGGCGCGGCCGACGACGCGTACACGGGAGGGAACGCGTCGGGCGTGATCCCGACGTAGGCGCACGCGTCCGTCCACCAGGTGCGGGATCGGACGTCCAGCAGCAGCGTCCGGGAGGCAAGCGTGTAGTCGGTCGCCGGCGCGCCCGTCAGCCGGAGATAGAGATAGTCGCGGGGCTGGAGGTAAAGCCGCGCCGCGCGGAACACATCCGGCCGGTGCGCCCGCAGCCACAGGATCTTGCCGGCGCTGAATTCGGTGTCCGGGACGAGCCCGGTGACCTCGTGGACCCGCTCCCGGCCGAACGCGCGGACGAACGCGCCCACCTCCTCGGTCGCGCGCCGGTCCATCCAGATCATGCACGACGCGAGCGGTCGGCCGGCCCCGTCGACGGGCACGACCCCGCCGCGGTGGCTGCTCAGGCCCACCGCGACGACGCCGGCGCGGGCCTCCGCCGGCAGCTGCGCGCACCCGGCGCGGGCGGCATCCCACCACGCATGCGGGTCCTGCTCCGCCCACCCCGGCGCGGGCTGCAGCGTGGGGTACTCGACGCCGACCTGGGCGACGACGCGACCGTCCGGCGCAAACAGCGACGCTTTGCACGCCGACGTGCCCAGATCGAGCGTCAGGATGTGCTCGGGTACGGGCATCGGGGTCGCCGACGCGCTGCCGGCGCTAGCGCCGTTCCAGCGCCTCGGGATTCACGAGGTTGGGCGGGATCTTCCCGGTGACGCTGGCGAGGCAGTTGTCCACCGCCATCGTGGCCATCTTGATGCGTGTCGCGATGCTCGCGCTGCCCAAGTGCGGCGGGATCACCACATTGTCGAGCCGGAGCAAGGGGTCGTCCATCGGGACCGGCTCCACCTCGAAGACATCCAGGCCGGCGGCCCAGATCTTCTTGTCCACGAGCGCGCGGTACAGGGCTCGCTGATCGAGGACCGGGCCGCGCGAGATGTTCACGATGGTCGCCGTCGGCTTCATCAACCCGAGCTCTCGTTCGCCGATCAGATGCCGCGTCTCCGGGGTCAGCGCGGTGGAGAGCATGACGAAGTCGCTCTGCCGGAGCAGGTCGTCGAGGGGCGCGTAGGTCGCGCCGAGTTCCTGCTCGAGCGCCTCATTGCGCCGGCGGTTGTGGTACAACAGCGGCATCCCGAACCCGCGGCTGCGGCGCGCGATCGCCGCGCCGATGCGCCCCATTCCGACGATGCCGAGCGTCGCGCCGTGCACGTCCTGCCCGGTGAAGCCCATGAGCTCCCAGGTCTTCCACCGGCCCGAGCGCGTGAACTTGTCGCCCTCGACGACCCGGCGTGCGGTCGCCAGCAAAATCGCCCACGCCATGTCGGCGCTCGTCTCCGTCAGCACGCCCGGCGTGTTGGTGACGAGAATGCCGCGTTTCGTCGCCGCAGCGACATCGATGTTGTCGTGACCGACGGCGACCTGCGCGATCACCCGGCAGCGGCGCGCCCGTTCGATCACCTCCGCGTCCATCTTCTCGGTGATCAAGCAGACGATGCCGTCCACGTCCACGATCTCACGCAGCAGCGTGTCGCGGGGCACCGGCTCGCTCTCCCGGTCCCACATCCGGTACTCCGCCACGCCCTCGAGACGCGTCATCGCCTCGGCCGGTAAAGGACGGGTGATGTAAATCCGCGGTGTTGCCATAGCACCGCCTCCCGTATCAGCGATCCGCTGCACCCACGCGCGCCACTAGAGCTGCGCCCACGCGTCGGCGAAAACGCGCTTCGTGCCAGCGATCACCGCCGCGGGATCCTCGCCTGGCAGCGGCTTCACCTCGAAACTCAAGAACGGCCGGTGCGCCATACTGCCGAGGAAGCCGATCTCGAACAACACGCGCAAGTACTCCAAGACTTCCGGGGTGTCGTTCTCGCCGCCGGCGATGCCGAACCGGGGGTGCTGGTCGCCGTAGGCCGGGTGTTGCGGGTCCCCCATGACGCAGTTCCCGATGTGAGCGTGGACCAGGTGCTCGCGCCCGGTCGTCAACGACTCGCGGACCCCCTCGCCGAGCAGCGGCATGTGGCTCAGGTCCAACATCAGCCCGAACTCGGGATAGCTCCGCCGCACGGCCTCGGAGATCTCGACGCACAGCTTCGTCGGGCCGGCCAGCGCCTTCTTCTCGACGGTGCGGTCGAACGTCTCGAGCGTGATCGCGACGTGGCGCTCCCGGCCGTACGCGGACAGTTCCAGGAGCGACGCCACGAGCCGCTCCTTGGCTTTCGCCTCGGCCGACGCGCCCGGGTACGCGCCGCTCAACACCGCCACGCGGCGGGCGCCCAGCTCGACGGCCTGGTCGATGCACCCCTCGACGACGGTCACCGCCTTGCGCCGCGCCGTCTCGTCGAGCGCGTTCAGATCGGACTTCGTCGTCAAGATCGCCGACTGCGCCCCGAACCCGACGCTGAGGTGGCTCTCCCGAAGCACCGCGGCCGCCGCCAGCCGCTCGGCGGCGTCGTGCGCCCACCCGACCTCGATCGCAGAGAAGAACTCGTCTCCCGCGATCTGGCGGATCGTGTCGGCGTACGGCCCCTCACCCTTCATCACCGCGGGAAACGCCATGAAGTGCACGATTCCCAACCGGAGATACCGGTGCCAAGACTCCTGCATCTTCCACCTCCGCCCATGCAATGGGGTGACACCGCGAGCAACGCGAGGGACTGCGTGACACTTCTCGGAGGTGCGGAAACATCCCTTCGAGGACACGCACGACCCGGCGGCCCCGCCCCCGCACCGCGGGTGCGACCGGGCGACGCAGCGCGCGACGAATCACCGCCGGGCCGCGTGGACGGACGATCGCCAGCCGGCGAAGGCCCGCCGGGATGGGCGCGCGGGACGCGAGGGGCAGTCCCCGGAACCGCGGCGACGATGCGCCGGCGCACCCATGGGCCTGCAAACGGACGGGCTCGGGTCCCTGGCTCGGCACCACCCTCACGACGGCGGGCGGCGCTCCCGGCCGTGCACGCGCTATCGGGCGGCGGGGTGCACCAGCGGACGCATCGCGGCGATCGTCTGCCGCGCGGCCTCCTCGAACGTGGGGTGTTGGAGGATTTCCGCGGAGACGAAGCCCGTGTAGCCGAGGCCGCCCAGGATGTTGATGACCCGTTTGAAGTCGAGGTGCCCGAGGCCGGGGGCGCGCCGGTTGCTGTCCGCGACGTGCACGTGCCACAGACGCGGACCCAGGGTGCGCAGCGCGGCCGCAGGATCCGGCTCCTCGATGTTCATGTGAAACGTGTCGGGCAGCACGCCGACGTTGTCCTCGCCCAGGCGTGCCAGCAGGTCCACGACCTCGCCCACTGTGTTGAGCCAGTTGCTCTCGTACCGGTTGATCGGTTCGACGACGAATCGCACACCGCGCTGGCGCGCGGCCTGCGCGACGCGGCCGAGCCCGGACAGGAACCACTCCTCGGCCCGCGCGCGCGGCTCGTCCGGTGGAATCGGCCCGTGAATCAGGCCGATGATCACGAAGGCGCCGAGGCGCGCCGCGACCGGGACCTGCGCGAGGAGTCGTTCGACCGCGCGCTCGCGCACCGCCTCCTGCGGCGCGGTCAGCGCGAGCCCTTCCTCGAGATACGCCTGACCGGTGCCGATCGCCGGGATCGCCACGCCGAGCGTCCGCGCGGTCTCCGCGATCGCGTCGACCGACACGAGCGACGGATCCCGTATCGCCAGCTCCACCCCGTCGAAGCCCAACCCTGCGAGAAACCGGAGCGCCCCCGCGAGATCGCCGGTCTGGCCGACGGCCGCGAAGCGCGTCGTCGACGCGGAGATGGTGTAGCCGAGCTTCATGTCGTCCCCCCCGCGCGCCCGCGGCCTGAGTCGAGAACGTATCGTTCGATGACCACCCGCACCCCCTCCTGTTCCGGGGGTGGACACGTCGCCTTGGCCGCGGCCAACACCTCGGGCGGCGCGCCGTCCACCGCGATGCCGAGGCCGGCCGCCTGGAGCATCGTCAGGTCGTTGTGGTTGTCCCCGACCGCGATGGTTCGCGAGAGCGGCACGCCGACAGCCTGCGCCAGTACCGGGAGGGCGGCCCCCTTGCTGACGCCGGGCGGCAGCACCTCCAGATAGTCGGACTGCGAGAACACCTGCGACACCTCCGGGCCCGCGGACGCGTCGATCGCGCGGCGGAGCTCGACGAGGTCCGCGTGACGGCCGACGATGAGCAGCTTCACCGGGTCCTCGTCCATCACCCGCTCGAAGGCCGAGGCGATCCCGACTGTCACCAGGTCCCGCCGTGCGTACACGTCCACGAACGCCGTCTGACGCTCCGCGTACACCCTGCCGTGGACAAACATCAGCGGCGAGGTCTGCGGGAACTGCCGCAGCACCGGCAGGAGCCGCACCGCGACGTCGAGCGGCAGGCGGTGGGCCCACAGCGCCCGGTCGGCGGCGAAGTCGTAGACCAACGCGCCGTTGTAGAGGATCGCTGGCGGGTCCGCCTCGATCGCCTCGGCGAACCGGCGCGCGGCGTCCCACATCCTCCCGGTGGCCAGGCAGACGCGCACGCCCCGGTCGCGGGCGGCGCGCACCGCGACCGCGACGCCCGGCGGCACCACCTTGTCCTCGCCGACGAGCGTGCCATCGATATCGGCCACCACCAACCCGTAGTTCACGACTGATCGCGCACCGCGCCAAACGTGAGCGCCGAGATCACGTACCGGCGCGAGAAAAGCAGCAGGCAGATCGGCACGAGCGCCGACACGACGCCGAGCGCCGCCATCTGGTTCCAGATGATCTCGAACTCCGTCACGAAACTCCACACACCGATCGAGAACGTTTGGGACCGGGGCGTCGCGGTCAGGATCAGCGCGTAGAGGAACTCGCTCCACGCGAGCGCGAACGTGATCACCCCGGCCGCGAGCACGCCGGGCGACACCATCGGCAGCAGGATCCGAAAGAACGCGCGCCACCGCCCGGCGCCGTCCACGAACGCGGCATCCTCGATTTCCTGGGGCACCTCCTGGAGGAACCCCTTCAGCATCCACACCGCGAACGGCAAGGAGAATGCGGCGTAGATGAGGATGAGTGCGATCAGACGGTCGTACAGGCCGACTGTCCTGACCGTCGCGAAGATCGGGATCACCACGACCATCGACGGCAGGAACCGCAGGCTCAGCAGCCATGACAGCAGTCCACGCCGAAACCGCGGGGCGACCCGGAGGCGGGTCAGCGGGTACGCAATGAGCAAGGCCAGCGCGAGCGTGAGGGCGACCGCGGAGAGGCACACGATCACGCTGTTTCGGAGGAGCACCCAGTTTCCCGCTCCGATCAGGGCGGCCTGGTACGCATCGAGCGTCGGCTGCACCGGGAAAAACGTGGGCGGCTGCGTATACAACTCGCTCGTCGGCTTGAGCGAGGTCGAGATCATCCACACGAATGGGAACAGGTAGGCGATCGCAAGCGCGCCCAGGGCCGCGAGAACGAGCCCGCGAACGGCGTTGCGGCGCCGCCTCGTGCGAACGCGCCGCACCACGGACGGTTGCGCGGGCGATGCCGGCGCGGCGGGCCTAGCGGCGTGGACCTCGTTCGTCACGCGATCTCCTCCGTCAGATAGCGGCTCGTCAGCGCAAACACGATGGAGATGACGATCACGACGTACAGTGCGATCGCCGACGCGTAGTTGAGGTTGCTGAACTTGAACGCGATGCTGTAGAGATACAGGCTGAGGAACTCCGTGGACGCCCCCGGGCCTCCCATCGTCAGGACCTGCACATGGTCGAATACGCGCAGCGTGTCCGTGAACCGGAAGACCAGGACGAGCAGCAGCAGCGGTTTGAGGTATGGCAACTCGATGTGGCGGAAACGCGCCCAGGCGCCGGCACCGTCCACCTCCGCCGCCTCCACGACATCGAGGGGCACCGCCTGCAGCCCGGCGTACAGCACGAGAAACACAAACGGCATCCACTGCCAGACGTCCACGGTCACGACCGAGAGCATCGCCATCGCCGGCGACGACATCCAGAGGATCGGCTGGCCGCGGTATCCCACGTCGCGCAGGAGCACGTTCACGATGCCGTAGTCGGGAATCAACATCAGCCGGAAGATCACGCCGGCTGCGACGGGCGGCGTCACCATCGGCACGATGAACAACAGGTACGCAAGCGTGCGCCCAAGCACGCTCTTGACCGTGCGCTGCACCGCCACCGCGAGCACGAGCCCGAGGAGACATTCGACGCTCATCGCGAGCCCCACGTAGATCGCCGTCGCCCGCAGCGAATCGCCGAGGAGTGCGTCCTGAAACGCGAACGCGAAGTTGTGCAACCCGGCAAAGCCACCGATGCGATAGTACTGGAGACTCAGCGCGATCGCATAGAAGAGCGGATACACGACGACCGTCAACAAAAACAGCACGGGCACCGCGACGAGCAGGTACGGGGCGAGATGGCGCCGCGACGTCGTCGTAGGAAGCCCCCTCGCAGAACGGGACGCCGCCCGGCCGGGCGGCGTCCCGCCGCCTAAGATCTCCCGGCGAGGCTACTTGATGTAGCCCGCCTCCTTCATGTGCTGCGTGATTTCGGTCGTCGCCTTGCCGATCGCCTGCTGTGCGGATTCGGTGCCGGCCAGCGCCGCATTCACGTGGGTCCCGAGGATGGTCTCCACGGCCGACCATTCGGGCGTCCGCGGACGCCAGAACGGTGGTGCCGCCATCGAGGCCGCCATCGCCTGGAAGTACGGGAACCGCTTGTTGAGGGCGGGATCCGTCAGCACGGATTTCCGGAACGGGATCCCGCCGTCGCTCGCATACGTCTTCTGCACCGAGGCGCTGGTGGCCCAGGTGATGAACTGGTACGCCCACGCCTTCTCCTTCGCGGCCGCGGGAATCCCGAGGAGCCAGTTGCCCATCAGCGGATAGTGCACCCCGGCGGGTCCGGCGGGCACGACCGTGTAGCCGAGCTTGCCGCGGACCGTGCTCACCTTGGGGTTCTCGGTGATGTCCGACGCCTCCGCGGGCCACACCGTCGATTGCGCCGCGTGCCCGGTGGCGACGAGCCGGCTGCGGTCGGCGGCGTCCACCACGTCAGCCCCCGGCTCTGCGACCGGCTTGAGCGAGGTCACGAGAAAGGTCAGCGCCGCCAGGCTCTGGGGTGAGTTCAGCACGACGTTCCAGTTGTCGTCGAAGACCTGGCCTCCGAACGCCCGCAGGATCGGCGACCAATCGGAGATCACGGGGTTCCCCTTCGCCCCCCGGATCGCGTACCCGTAGAAACCGGATTTGTTGAGCTTCTTTGCTGCCGCGAGCGCCGCGTCCCACGTCTGCGGCGCTGCGGGAATCAGATCGCGCCGGTACATGTAGATCTCCACGTTGCCCACGATCGTGATCGAGTAGATGTGCCGGGGCTTCGACGCCTCGCCGGGCGGAATCGGACCGCTCGGCGGCGGCCAGGAGCCCAGGTCGTAGACGATCGGAAACACGTCGGGGTCCCGTTTCAGGTTGAAGGGCGGCGCGTCGAGCGGGGTCAGCCATCCCTCGGACCCGAATTTCGGCATCCACGGGTCGTCCATCATGACGACATCGAACAGGGACGTGCCGGCCTGGAAGGCCGTGACGTTCTTCTCGTAGAGGCTGGGGTACGGATACGCGATGAAGTTCAGGCGCACGCCCGTCGCCTTCTCCCAGGCCGGCGCGATCGCTTTAAGGCCGCTGGCCTCGACGCCCGCGACCACTCCCAGGTTGAGCTGCGCCGGTTTGGCCGCGGCCACCGCGATGGACGCCGCGATGCGGCCGAACGTGCCCGCCCCGAGCGCGGCGCCGGCAAGACCCGCCGCCCCCGTCTTGAGGAGGTCCCGGCGCGTCAGGACGGGTCGAGCCTTGCTCCTGCGCGTGCCAGATCGTGAGGTGCTCATGTGCGCTCCCCTCCATCCACAGACGTTTTGGTCCGTGCCGAGAGCCTCATGCCATCTTGATCATGACCTTGCCGTCCTGCCGTTTGCTCGCCTTCTCCACCGCCGCATCCGCCTGCGCGAGCTGAAACCGGCTTGTGATGACCGGCCGCATGTCGACCCGGCCGGAGGCCATCAGCCGGATCACGTTCTGGAACGTTCCGTAGCCGGAGTGCCCCTGTGCCCCGAACACCTGCGCCGCGTGGGTCTGGAAGTGTTCCAGGTACATCGGCGCCCGTTCCGCGGCCCGACCAATGATCACGATCTTGCCGCCGATCGCCAGCGCTTGCTCCATCTCCGGGATCGTCGCCGTCATCGCGCCCGCCGCCTCGACCTGCAGGTCGGCGCCCGTCCCTTTGCTCGCCCGCATCACGACCTCGTGCGGGCTCGTCCCTGCCTTCTGGAGGTCCACGGGGCTGTGGACCTCGTCCGCCCCGACCTTCTTGGCCAACTCCTGCCGGAACGGGCTCACCTCAAAGGCGATGACCCGGCTCGCGCCCGCGGCGCGCGCCAGGGCGATCGCCGCGAAGCCGATCGGGCCGGTCCCGTAGACGGCCACGATTCCACCGGGCCGGAAGCCTTCCGCGCGGACAAACATCCCGTTGTACGCCACGCTCGTCGGTTCGCACAGCGCCCCGGCCTCGAACCCGGCCTCTGCGCTCCCGTACGCCTCCGCGAGCGCCGTGATCGGCCAGCAGTATTTCGCGCCCACGACGAGCTGGTCGGCCATCGCACCGGGAATGGTGAATCCGATCTCCTCGAGGTTCTCGCACTGGTTCGGCCAGCCGTTCCGACACGGCACGCACTCGCCGCACCAGATCATCTCCTCGACGGTCACGGGATCGCCGACGCGTAGCCCCCGCACCTCGTTGCCGATCTCGACGATCTCGCCGCTGAACTCGTGCCCGATTACGGTCGGAAACTTCGTGAGCCCGGGATACAGCATGTACCCGTCCTTGTCGGTTTCGTAGAAGTGGACGTCCGATCCGCACACCCCGCACGCCCGCGGTCGCAGCCGCACATCCTTCGGACCGAGCGGCGGCTCCGCCACGTCAACGATCCGCAGCTTCGGGTGGCGCCAAACGCTCGCCCCCGTCACCGCTTTGCCCGTCCGGCGCTCGAACTCCGAGACGCGGTACCCTGCCCGCGGCTCCCATTCCGCCTGTACCTGCAACCCGCGCATCGATCACACCGCCCTCTCCCGACCTCGAACTGACCGTGCTGAGTCCCGCGGCCCCGCCTCCCCCAATCGGTGCGCTATCGCTGGCCGATCATGGGCAAGGCGTACACGGGCTTCCATCCAGGGCTCAGCGGCTCTTTCAGGAACGGTTCCAACTCCTTGGGATCGCGGAAGCTCATCAGCTCAGGCGGCGGGACGGTGCCGGCCGGGAACTTCGCGAGGATCTCGTCCTGCACCAGCGTGAGGTAACGCAGGATCGCGGCCAGCGGCCGTTTGGCCTTCCGCGCCTGCCCGTGGGTGGCAAGCCCCACGACCCCTTCAGGCGTGCCCTTGATCTCGATCGCGGCGTGCCCCTCCCCTTCGCTCCACCGGTGCGGCCGGCGATACGCGTCGACCGAGGTGTCGAAGTGCCCGCCCGGCAGGAACTCGACCGACTTCGTGTCCACGGCGTAGGTCATGTCCACCATCTCCGGGGTCAGGTACAGGGACAGCGACGTTTCCGACTCGTCGGCGTGGACAAACGGACTGTCGAACGTCCCCCCTTGCGCCTTCGTCCGGAAGAACTCGCGCACCGCCCGGTGCCAGTCCATGACGCGGAACACACCCGGCAGTTGGTAGCGCTTGCAGAACTCCTGGACCGCCGACTCCAAGATCCACAACTGTCCGTGATTGTTGAGCATGATCTGCTTGCGAAAGCCGTCGTTCCACAGCCCGAGCATCACGTCGATCAGCAGTTCCCGCACCACCTCCTCTCGCACGATCACGCTGCCGGGCATGCCCAAGTGGTGATAGGGATGGCCGCCGTAGTTCAGCGGGGGCAGCGCCAGGTTGACCGGCGCGCCTCGCTTTTCAGTGTAGCGCCGCACCCCTTCGCAGATCATGCTGACGTACAGGGTGTCGGTCGCGCTCACCATGTGCTTCCCGTGGTTCTCCGTGCACCCCAGCGGGATCAGCACGATGTCGTTCTTTCGCCGGTTGGCCTCTAGTCGGTGACGGACCGTCGTTTGAATGTACGACCCGGGCTTGGCCCACTCGCAGGGGGCGGGCAACCCGTACTCCGCGAGGATCGCGTCGATCTGCGCGTCGCTCGCGTCCCACACCTCTTGCTTCATCCGCCCCACGGCGTTGTCTTCGAACAACGGGTCAGTCGGATACGATCGAGGTCCGGTTGATGTTTGCTGGCTCATCGGCGACCTCCGACGGGAATAGTCTAAGTCGACTTTCTCTGAACCACCTGACGTTCCCTGTGTCTTCGGCGGCGGCATCACCGTCCGTCATCGCGCGGCGGCGAGCGCAGCGACGGCGTCGCGGAACGCGCCGAGCGGCGCCCGCACCGTGCCCGCGCCCACTTGTCCAACACCGGCGCGGCGGTGAGCGATCCCGGTGTTGATCACCGGCGCGATCCCGGTCGCGACGACGCGTCGGACGTCGATCCCCGTGGGCACGCCGGCGAACTCGAGCGCGGGAACGCGGTAGTACGGGCTGGTCCCGGCGCAGATCTCCCCCATCTCACGGGTCACCGCAAGCGCCTCGCGGACCGACGCGCCGCCGACGAATCGGACGACCGCCGGTGATGCGGCCATCGCCACGCCGCCGAGTCCGATCGTCTCCGTGATCGCACTGTCGCCGAGATCAGGGTTGCAGTCCGCCTCGGTGAACCCCGGGAACAGAAGCCCCTGAGGCACGGGCGACGGCGCGGTGAACCAGCGGTCGGCGGTCCCGCTGACCCGGATCCCGAACACGGTTCCGTTGCGCGCCATCGCCGTCACCAGCGTGCACCCAGGCACGTTCCGCATCGGATCCGCCGACGCCTTGGCGGCCGCCATCGCCAGGTTCAAGAAGAATTGGTCGTTGGACGACAGGAACTCGAAGATGCGGCCGCGGGCGTCGGCGGACATGCCCACACGCTCGAGATGGGGCGCGAGCGCCCGAACGAACAGCGATGTCGCGGCGACGTTCCGCTGGTGGAGCTCGTCGCCCATCGTCAGCGCCCGGGCCATGATCGTTCGGAGATCCATCCCGCCCGCTCCGCGCACCGCCTCGCCGAGTCCAGGACCCAGCGTTGCGGCGAACCATCGAAGCCGATCCAACACGCTCGCATCGTTCGCGCCGAACCGCAGCGCGCTCCCGATGCCCTCGTTGATGGTGCAGCAGGCGATGTTGCCGAACGCGCGGTTGCGGACGACGAACACCGGCATGCTCGGCGTGATCACCCCGGCCATCGGCCCCACCGCGCCGTGGTCGTGGGCCGATCCACACGTCACGTCGCCCGACTGGATCAGGCGGACCGCGTCGGTCTCCGTCTCGGCCCAGCCCTCGAGCCGGAGCGCTCCGACGACCGCCCCGCGGAGCGGCCCGCACATCTCGTCCCACGCGACGGCGGGGCCCGCGTGCAGCGCGGTCCTCGGCCCGAACCCGGGCACCACCTCGCCTGCCGACAGGACGTCCTCGAGCACCGGCTCGGCCGCGTGCAGCCGCTCCAACACCGCTCGGTTGATCTCGTCTGTCGTGGTGGCCATCACGGGGTCGACCGGCGGACTCGCGCCGCGAGGACGGCTGGATCCGCACGCCGCGGCGGCGCCGGCTCGAACGGCGCGGCCGTGGGAAGCATCGCGTCGGTGGGAAGCGGGAGCAGGCCTATAAGCCGGGTTCTGTCGAGTGCGGCCATCTCTCTGGGGACGCCGGTTGCCCGGCGCCTCTAGCAGTCTACCCGGGGATCGGCGGGCCGCCTCATCTCCCCCTACGTGACCTTGCTCCGGGTGGGGTTTGCCGAGCCGGCCGGTCGCCCGGCCGCTGGTGCGCTCTTACCGCACCGTTGCACCCTTACCTCCGCGCTTGCGTGCGAAGGCGGTATCTTTCTGTGGCACTGTCCTCGGGGTCGCCCCCACTGGGCGTTACCCAGCACCCTGCCCTACGGAGCCCGGACTTTCCTCGAGCGCGTAGCGCCCGCGGCCGCCCGGCCTGCTCCCACACCCATGCTAGCATGGGCGCCGCAGGGGTTCAATGGGCCGGCGCTCACACCATGATCCGACCGCCCGCGACGTCGAGTGTGACACCCGTCAGCCACGCCGCGCTGTCGGACACCAAATACAGCGTCGCGAGCGCCACGTCGTCCGGCTCCCCCAGCCTGCCGAGCGGGTGGAGCGCGGCCACCTGCCGTTGGACCTCTTCCGGCATGGCGCGCGCGGTGCGCTCCGTCCGAATCGCGGACGGGGCGATGCAGTTGACGCGGATGCCGTGCCGGCCGACCTCGGCCGCCAGACACCGGGACAGCGTCGCCACGCCGGCCTTTGCCGCAGCGTACGGCGCTGGTGCGCCCAGCGGGAGACGCGCCGCGGTCGACGCCATCGTCACGATCGCACCGCGCCGCCGGTGGATCATGGCCGGGAGGAACGCCTTTGCGGTCAGGAACGCCGCGGTGAGGTTGCCGTCCACGACCGCACGCCACTCCGCCTCCGTGATCTGATGAACCGGACCGGGGTGCACGGTGCTGCCGCCGGCGAACGCCACGAGGATGTCGACGGGGCCCAAGTCGCGCTCGGTCCGGTCGCGCATCCCCTCAATCGCTGCGACGTCGGTCACATCGGCGGCGATGCCGAGCACCTCCGCCCCGTCGCACCGAATCGCGTCCGCCACCTCCGCGATCGCCGCGCGATCGCGCCCGTTCACCACTACGCGAGCGCCGTTTGCGCCCAGGAGCCGGCACGTCGCCGCCCCAATGCCGCGGGCCCCCCCCGTCACAACGGCGACCTTACCTGCCAGATCCGGGTAGGTCGGGATGGGGCGCGCCGCAAACGCGCCGCCGTCGAAGGACGTGAGGGAACGAGACTCGTGCATGCGGCTTCCTCCTTCGGCACGACCGATGCCGCACCAACCCGAGCCCGCCAGAGGACGACCGACATCCGCTCGGGCAACCTGCCCTCAGTATGCGGCACGCACGTGGATCCAATGTGAGGGAATCGTGGAGATGCCGTGGAGAACGCGCCCGGGGCCTCCTCGCCGGCGCTAGGACGGCGGCTGGACGGGCAGCGTCACGCGCATCGTCGTCCCCTTCCCGACAACGCTCTCGGCGATGATCCCGCCGCCGTGGGCCTCGACCAGGCTCTTTGCGATGGCGAGGCCCAGACCCGTACCGCGCGAATCGGGCGATTTGTAGAAGCGTTCGAAGATGTGGGCCAGGTCCTCCGCCGGGATCCCGGCGCCAGTGTCCTCGACGGTCACGACGAGCTGCCCCGGGGAACCCGCCGCACAACGCATGAACACGGTCCCGCCCGCAGCTGTATATCGCAGCGCGTTGGACAGCAGATTGTTGATCACTTGGCGAATGCGCTCCGGGTCCACCTCGGCCAGCGGCAGGTCCGGCGTGGCGTCCAATCGCAAGGAGACCCCGGCCTCCGCCGCCTGGGTTTCGAACGAGGCGACCGCGTCGCGGGCCACCGCGGCGAGATCCGTCGGCGCCCGAGCCAGCGCCAGTTCGAGGCTCTCGCTCAACGTGAGGGTCCGCAGATCCTCGATCAAGCGAGCGAGCACCTGCGTCTCCTCGAGCACCAGCGACAGGTGCTCCGCATCGCGGGGGTACACGCCGTCGAGCATCCCCTCCAGATTCCCCTGCAGGACAGTCAACGGCGTTCGAAGTTCGTGGGAAATGTCCGTCAGCAGCCCGCGGCGCTTCGCGTCCTGACGTTCCAACCGCTCCGCCATTCTATTGAACGCGCGGCCGAGGATCCGCGCCTCGGGCGGGCCCGCTTCGCGGACGCGCGTTCCAAAGTCACCGTCGGCGATCCTGCCGAGGGCCACGATGAGATCGCCCACCCGTCTCACCATCACGCGGACCGTGACGCCGGCAAGAACCATCCCACACAGCACCGCCGCCAGGGCGACGGTCGCCGCACCGACGCCCGTCCTCCCCGCGGGCGCCATGATCCCGAACACGTGCATGACGGCCCAGTGGAGGAGGACCGACAGAGCTGCCACCGCGACGACCACCGCCGACACACGCGCGAGCACGCGGAGCAGAAACCGTCGCTTGACGTGCCGCCACACCTCGCCCCGGCCGGCGGGCGGCCACGCTTCGTCGTCGGGCCACCACGGCGGACGCCCGCGGCGGGGGCCCCAGCGCGGCGACGCGCACCGGGCCCGCGTCATTCGTCCGCGAACTTGTAGCCGATGCCGTGAACGGACAGCACGTACCGCGGGTGGTGCGGATCCGGCTCGACCTTGCGCCGGATGTTCTTGATGTGCGAGTCGATCGCGCGCTCGTAGGACTCTACGGCAATGCCGTGCACCGCCTCGAGGAGCTGACCGCGCGTGAAGATGCGCCCCGGCTCGCGGGCGATTACGGCGAGGAGCTGAAACTCCGTGGGCGTGAGCGCAAGCGCGCGGTCGCCGAGGCGCGCCCGCATCCGGGGCACGTCGAGCGCGAGATCGCCGGCGCGGACGAGATCCGTCCCCGCGCGCGCCGCGTCCCACCGCCTCAGGACGGCTCGGACACGGGCCACCAGTTCCTTCGGGCTGAACGGCTTGACGATGTAGTCGTCCGCCCCCAGCTCCAATCCGATCAATCGGTCCGATTCGTCCGCACGGGCCGTCAGCATGATCACGGGAACCTGCGACTCTCTGCGCAGCGCCCTGGTGATGTCGAGTCCGTCCATCCCGGGCAGGGCCAGGTCCAACACAAGGAGGTCGGGCCGCGCCGTCCGCACCATCGTCAGCACGGCATTGCCGTCACCCGCGGTCAGCACGCGGAACCCGGCCCGCGCCAGGTAGTCCCGGGCCACCTGCACGATCTTGGGCTCATCGTCAACGACGAGAATCGTTCGCATGGTTGAGGAGATCGAGCCGCGGGAAGCGCGCCATTGCTGCGCCGGCTTCCCGCGGCCGCTTCACCGTCTACCCGTCCCGAGGGCGCGCCGGCTCGCAGCAAACGCGCGGCGCTCCGGGGCCATCACACGGCGCGGTACGCGGACACGCATCTACGACGTCCCGGTGCCGCTCTGCGGCTCATGGGCGCGGCGGTGCCATTCTTCGAACCACGGCGGGACCCCTCTGCTCCCGCCTCCACGCCACGAACGGCCCCGCCAGAACATCCCTCGCAGCAGCGTGATCACGAGAAACACCAGCAGCACCGCCCAGAAGATGCCGAAGAACCCGAAGGGCCCGTGGAACGGCCCTCCGTACCAGTACGGGTACGGATACGCGTACCCAGGATACGGCCCCGGCGCCGGCAGCTTGCCGCTCTGCGCGAGTCCCTGCGCGACCCCGAGCGAGTACGAGTACGACGCGACCCCGGCGCCCGCGGCGGCGAGCGCCAGCGCGACCAAGATCGCAAGCACGACTCTCATACACACCCCTCCTTGTATCTCTGCTCGGCCCCAGTATGCCGCGACGGGATGGAGGGAGTGTGGATTCAAAATGGAGACATTGTGGAGATGCGCGCCGCGTGCGCCGCCGGTCAGGCGCGCCCGGCGGACGCGCGCGGCGCCGGATCTTCCTCGTCCAGCGCGCGGTTCGCGAGGGCGTCTGCCGCGCGATTCTGCTCGCGCGGCACGCGCACGATCGCGACATCGTCGAACGCGCGCAACCGCGCGCGCGCGGTCCGATGGAGCGGGACAAGCTGTTCGCTGCGGACTTTGTACTGGCCCAGCAGCTGGCGCACGAGCAGCTCGCTGTCGCTCTGCACCCGCAGGCGGCGCGCACCGAGCGCCGCGGCCTCTTCGAGCGCCCGCAGCAACGCGCGGTACTCCGCCACGTTGTTCGTCGTGACCCCGATCGGTTCGGCGATCTCGCGGACCGCACGGCCGCTACGCAGCACGACGACGCCGATGGCGGCCCGCCCGGGGTTCCCGCGGGAGGCCCCGTCGATGCACACCGTGACCTCCGAGGAAGCCGGTCGCGTCACGACGCGCCGTCGAGGTACAGGATGCGGTGGCAGCGCTCGCAGGTCACGACCTGCCCGGTCCGGATCCGCGACACGAAGTGCGACGGCACGTCGTTCCGGCATCCGCCGCAGAACCCGCCGAGGATCGCGACCATGCCGACCCCGCCCTCCTGCGCCGCGATCCCGTCGTACTTGCGCAGCAAGCGCGGCTCCACGGTCGCCGCGTGCTCCGCGCGCTGCGCCAGCAGCGTCTCGATTTCCGCATCGATCCCGCTGCGGGCTACTTCGAACGCCGCGAGGTGCGCGGCCAGGCGTTGCTCGAGCGCCCCCAACGACGCTCGCGCCTCGGCGTCCTCCCGCTTCAGCGCTTCGACTTGATCGAGCAGACTCAGAATCTGATCCTCGAGGTGGTCGCGCGTACGGGCGAGGGCGCCGCTCTCCTCCTCGAGCCCCGCGAGCTCCTTGGGGTTGGAGATCCGTCCGCCGTACAGGTCGCCGTGCGCCTTCCGCTGTTTGGCTTCCGTCGTCTGCAATTGCAGCTCGTGGTCGCGCAGGGTCGCC
Source organism: bacterium (assembly GCA_035295165.1). NCBI lineage: Bacteria > bacterium. Next base: position 24,481 of record DATGJN010000119.1, on the reverse strand, counting down.
TGTGCCTGATGGAGGCGCGCCGCCGTGGAGACGGCCGCGGCACGAGCCGCGTCCGTCTCCGCACGCAGGGCCGTCCCGTCGTCGAGCCCCGCCAGGCGCCCGCGGGCGTCCAGCAACCTCGCGTCCACCTGTTGGACGGCCCACAATCCGTCGAGCGCCGCGCCCGCGTTCGGCTCCGCACTCATCGCAGCGCCAGGAGGTAAATGCCGTGGCGGCCGTCGTCGGTCTCCGCGACAAACGCCACCTGCCCGGCGTCGTTCAACACCGGCGTGCTAAAGGCGGCGAACAGGCCGCCGCCGGGGGCGCGGTCCCCCGTTTGCACGATCGGGCGCACGCCCGCGCGCGTCGCAACATAGACGGCTTGGGGGATGATCGGAAGGCTCAACTCGAACACCATCTCCTCGCGTTCATTGATCGCGGCGGTGCCGAACTTCGTGAGTGCACCCCCGGCCACGTCCTGCCCGGCGACGGCGAGGGGGAGGAGCGCCGCGCGGCCCGTCACGTACAACGCCTCCGCGACCTGACTTCGTCCGGTCCGTCCGATGAACCCGACGGTGCCCGCGTTCGTCAGGACCACGGATCCGAACTCCGTAAAGCGCCCCCCGACCGGCGCGTCGTCCTCCGTCGTCACGACGGGCACGGGCCGCCCGTCGACCAGCACGAATACTCCCTGGGCGTGGTGCTCGGTCGTCGATGCGACGAGCGCCATCTGCCCACGATCATTCAGCGCGGGGGTTCCGTCGAGAAAGAACTCGAACGCGCCGCCGGTCGGCGAGGGTTGCCCCGCCATCAACACCGGGGTCGTCGTCCCCTCGCTGTTCGTGTAGATGCCCTCCTGCCCTACGGTGCGGCCGACGAAGGCGATCAAGTCACGGTTGTTGATTGCCGGATTCGCAAAATCGGCAAAGGCGCCGCCCGTCGGCGCGGCCTGACCGACGGTCACGACGGGCACGACGCGCGAGCCCCGCACCAGGTAGATCCCCTCCGGCGCCCGCGCATCGGTCGTGCGCGCGAGAAACCCGACGGTACCGCGATCGTTGAGGAGCAGGTCGCTGAACGCGCGGAACACGCCGCCGGTGGGGACCGACGTGCCCGTGGAGGCGAGCGGTCGAAGCCCACTGCCGGTCCGCACGTAGATCGTCTCGCGGGGCCGCGCACCCGCCAGCACGGCCCCGAACAGGATGTCCCCGCGGTTGTTGATCACCGGGTCGGAGAACTCGGCGTAGGTGCCTCCGTCCGGAGCCGATTCACCGGTCCGGAAGAGGATCCGGATCCCCGGCGCAGCCGATGCAGGCCGCACGGCAACGATGCCGCCTGTCGTCACCGCGACAGCGACCGCCCACAACAGCACCAGCCGAATCAGACGGGTCATCTGCCCTCCATCCTAGTGCCCCACCGCGCGGTTGCCAAGCCCGGTGTCGCCGTCGGTCGCCCTGCCGCGCACCCAAGCAGCCTGAACGGGGCCGTCACGCCGGGATGCGCCGGCGCGGTCCCGCACGCAGGCGGCGCCGCCGCGAACGCGAATTCTCCCTTGAAAGGAGACGATGATGCCTCTCTCCGTGCCCCACACCGTGGACAGCCACCTGCACCTCATCACCGCCTCGATGTTCCATCGCATGCGGGACCGCCCCTGGTCGATCCGCCCGAAGGCCATGGAGGCGTTCGCCGGGCAGGGAAGCCGCTTGGCGCAACGGATTCAAGCACTCGAAGGCGTCTCCCTCCGCGACCAGGCCGTGCGCTGGACCGCTGCGTTCGATCGGGCCGGCGTCGAGACTGGGTTCTTCATCGCCGTCGGCGAAGGCAACGAGGAGCTGGCCGAGTTCATGCGGTTCAATCCCGAGCGGTTCCAGGCCTGGGGAAGCGTCGTTGATCCCACCGCGGCCGATGCGGCGGCGACGGTGCGCCGGTTCCGCGCGCGGGGGCTCCGCGGCCTCAAGCTCTATCCCCCGATCCAGCGATTCAGCGCGAGCGACCGCGGCGTGTATCCCGTCTACGAGGCGGCCGCTGAACAAGGCCTCGCGGTCCTCTTCCACTTCGGGATCACCATCGCGCCGATCTACGACCTCCTGTATGCGAACCCGCTGCACCTCTCTGCGGCGGCGCGAGACTTTCCCGAGCTCACGTTCACGATCGCTCACTGCGGAGCCGGGTTTCTGCGGGAAGCGCTCTTCCTCGCCTATCACACGGAGAACATCTGGGTGGACACATCCGGCACGAACAACTGGCGCGAGTTTACGCCGGGCTGTCCGCCGCTCGAGGCGGTGTTCCGGGACCTGCTCCGCACGTACGGGGTCCGCCGGATCATGTTCGGCACCGATTCCGGCGCGCCGGAGGACTATCGGGTGCCCATCCTCGAGGACCAGCGGGAGACGTTCGGCCGGCTCGATCTGTCGGCGGAAGATCTCGCGCTGATCTTCGGCGGCAACGCGCGGCGGCTGTTCGGGCTCCCCGACCCGCCATAGCGGCGGACCGACGTCGGCGCCGTACGCTATAATGCCTGTGTATGGACGTCGATCGCGATCGTCCCGCGCCTGAGCCGGGGGCCGCCCCAAGCCCGCAGGAGTTTGCCCTCCTGCAGGACATGACGGAAACGATCCTCAACGCCGCGCGTGCGTTGGTGACGGGGTTGGAGGGCAAAGCGTCCTTTAGCGATGCGTGGCCCCCGATCCGCGATCTGGAGCACAAAGGCGACGCGATCGCGCGCGACCTCTTCGAAACCTTGGCGTCAGGCCGGGGCGATGCGACGCTGTCGGAGGCGGTCCAGGCGCTCACCGGCAACTTGGACGACGTGCTCGACGGGATCGAGGCCGCCGCGGCGCGCCTGGCGATCCATCGCATCCGGCGGGTGTTCCCACCTGCGCTCGACCTAGGGAAGATTGTGCTGGAGTCCGCCCGAGAACTGCGGGAGGCGGTGCGCCGCGTCCCTCACATGCATGACGTCTTCCCGCACACCCGGACCCTGCATCTGCTGGAGAACCGCGGCGACGACGTGCTACGGGATGCGATCGGGCGGCTGTTCGCGAGCCGCGCGAGCGCGAAGGAAATCCTCAAGTGGAAAGACATCTGCGAGATGCTGGAGGACGCCACGGACCGGTGTGAAGACATCGCGAACGTCCTCGAGACACTCGTCATCCAGGCCGGCGTGGAGCGCAAGCTCTCGATCCACGGCCTTGTGATGGACGTCGAACACCACGAGGTGACGGCGAGCGGCGTGCCGGTGCCGCTCTCGGCCAAGGAGTTTGGCCTGCTGCACCTGCTGCTGCGACATCAAGGCAAGATCGTGCGCCGGGAGCGGCTCCTGCGGGACGTGTGGGGTGAAGACTACTTCGGCGACACGCGAACGTTGGACACGCACATCGCCTGGCTCCGCAAGAAGATCGAGGCCCCCGGCGGCATTCGCATCGTCGCCGTCCGGGGCATCGGGTACCGCCTGGACGAGCACTGACGCTTCACACAGCCTTGAACGCCTCCTCACCTTCGCTAGAGAACCGCCGCGCTACTCTCGAAGGAAACAGTCCCCCCGCGGGCGCACGCGGGCCCGTTCGAGAGGTGATGGCGTGGAGACGTACCACCGGATTCGCATCGAACGCGAGAAGCGGATTGCGTGCATTGCGCACGACAACAAGAAGGCCGAACTGGTCGATTGGATGCGGTTCAACCGTGGGTCGCTGGAGCGCCATTGCCTGTACGCGACGCGCACCACGGGACGGATCATCGCAGAGGAGTGGGGGCTCCCGGTCACCACGTCCCACAGCGGGCCGCTCGGCGGCGACCTCGAGATCGGCGCGAGGATTGCGCGCGGCGCGATCGAGTTTCTGATCGTCTTCTGGGATCCGCTCGAACCGCTGCCGCACGATCCGGACGTGCGGGCGCTGCTTCGGGTCGCGGCCGGCTGGAACGTCCCGGTCGCGTGCACCCGCGCGTCGGCGGACGTCATGGTCTCCTCCCCGCTGATGCGGGAGCCGTACGACCGCCTCGTCCCCCCCTGCGGCGCTGACAGGACGCGCCCGCCGACGGCGCCGAGCGCCCCGGTTGCAGTGGCCGCCGCGCGGGACGTAAACCGCGGCGGCACGGCGATTCAGGAAACCCGCCAGACGCGGAGCGGAGTCTACCCGATCGGCGCCTCGATCGACACGGCGCCGGCGCCCCGGCGCTTCGCGTCCATCAAGGCAAGATCGGCTGCCTCGAGCAGGTCATCGGGATCCCTGCCGTCGAGCGGATACTGCGCGATACCGGCGCACAGCGACAGCCCGATCGCCTCTCCCTGAGGCCCCAGAAACCGATGCGCGGCCACGGCGGCCTGCAGACGCCCGATGATCTGCAGTGCCGTTCGGATGTCCGCCTCCGGCAGGAGCAGGACGAACTCGTCCCCGCCGAACCGGGCCACGAGATCCATGGTCCGCACGTGGGCCTGGATCACGGTACCGAGCTCTCGCAGCACGGCGTCGGCCGCGAGGTGCCCGTACCGGGTGTTGAGATGCTTGAACTCGTCCAGATCGGTCATGACCGCGCAAAACTGCAGATCCTGACGCGCGGATCGGGCGATCTCGGCTTCCAGCCGCATCCTAAAGTGCCACCGCGTCGAGAGCCCGGTCAGCCCGTCCACCTTGGCGATGCGCCAGATCTCGGCGAGCCGCTGGTTCAGCGTGAGGACCCAGGCGACTTGAATCGCGAGCAGGCGGGCGATCCGAAGATCGGTGGGGCCGAACCGGCGGTCGGCCGTCCACAGGTTCAGGTTCAGGATCCCGGCGACTCGGTCCTCGCACCGGATGGGCACACACACGGCAGACCGCGGAGGGTGCGTCTTGGAGATGTAGCCGGTCAACCCCTCGGGCACATCCTGCACCAGCATGCCGACGCCGGTTTCCGCCACGCGCCCCGCGATACTCTGTCCGAACGGAACCGGCGCATGCGACTTCACGTCGTCGAGCCGGCCTCGGGCGACACGCAGCGCGAGCACCTTCGGCTCGGCGAGCACCATGATCGATCCGCCCTCGGCCCCCATCAGTACGATACAATGATCGAGGAGCCGGAGGAGCACCGCCTCCGGATTGTCGCCGTCCGCGTGGACCATGCGCTCCATCAATGTGGCGAAGCGATCCAGCTCTGCAACGCTTAGGTACTCTTCGGCCTGCCCCGACGAACCACTCACGCTGAGTAAGTCTCCCTCGTCCTAGAATCCGGGCTGGAACGACACCTGCCGACCCGAGGCGGAATCCTCCGCACCCACCGGCGCCGGCTCCTCCTGCCCCAACCTGAGGAATGCCGCAACCACCTGCGGATCGAGCTGCGAGCCAGCCCAGCGGCGAATGTCGTCCACCGCATCGCTCGGGGCGAGCGCCGACCGGTACGGACGATCCGCTGTCAGCGCCGTGTAGACGTCCGCAACGGCGATGACGCGCGCGGCCAGTGGGATGGCGACGCCCGCGAGCCCGTCCGGATATCCGTTCCCATCCCACCACTCGTGATGATGGCGAACCGCCAGCTTGATCCGTTCCGGGAGCAGTCCCTGCCCCAGGATCTCGTACCCCAAGACGGCGTGCCGTTGCATGGCCGCCCGCTCCTCGTTCGTCAGCGGGCCGCGTTTCACCAAAACGTCGTCGTGGACGCCGATCTTCCCGACATCGTGCAGATAGGCCGCGATGCGCACATCGCGAACCTCCTCCGGCGACATGCCCATGGCCGCCGCGATCGCGGCGGCCAATTCGGCGACCCGATCAGAATGGTCTCCGGCCCTAGTGTACCGGGTCTCGAGCACGTGGGACAGTGACTGCACGATGTCGGTAAAGACCTGCTGCAGCGCCACGTGACGCCGTTCGAGGTCCCTCGCCGCGCCCAGGAGCACGGCCGCGAAGGTCGCGTACAGGCTGAGCGCGCCCACCGCCACCGCCGCCCAGATCGACTCGCCGAGTACGGCGGGGTGGTCCCGCCAGATCACAAGATACTTCTCACCGATCCCGGCGGCGATCGCCCCCACCCCGACCCCCACGAGCACCGTGGCGCCCGCACCGACGACGAGGGAATGGCGAAGCAGGACCGCCCCCGGGAGGCCGGCCGATCCGTTGGGCGCCCTGTACCCTCGTAGCCACTCGCGGACGAGCGTGACGATGCGTCACCACGGTGAGGAGAAGATAATCGAGCTCCGAGCCAGTGTTCGTCATTGGAGATATGCCCAGGTCGCGGGTGCAGAGGACACCCATCTCCACGGGCTCGCTCGCCAGGGACAGGTCCCCGGGGCGGTGAAGAGTCCGGTACGTCGTACGCCGGAGGAAACGCGATGCCGCACCGTCTCGCCGCCGCGCTCGGCGCGCTCCTGTTGCTCGGCGCGGCGTCGCTCGCCGGCGCAGACGCGCCCGACCCGGCCGACGCGGTGCTCCAGGTCATCAACCTCGACGGGAACGCCAATTGGGCCTTGGGGGTGTCGGGAACGGGTTTCTTCATCAAGCCGGACGGCACCGCGATCACGAATAGCCACGTGGTCTTCCCAAGCTTCTCGCGACCGGATCGGTACAAGTTGGTGGCGGTTGTCGGCCACACGTTTTATGACGCGCGGATCATCTGCGCAACCAGACTCTCCTATAACCCCCTCACGGACGGCACCAGGTCCGTGCTCTTGAGCCGGGACATCGCGGAGATCGCAGTGGAGCCTCCTTCGCTCCCGTTCCGCGAGCTAGTCGATAAGCTGCACGATGGACAACGCATCACCCTGGCCACCGCGCGCGACGGGGCGATGCCGACGTTTCGTGCCCTGGTGGTCGCAGACGGCGCTGCAACCGGCCAGCACGTGCAGGTGCTTGGGTTCGGGCACATCTCGCCGATTCCAGAGGAATGGAAGGCGGACGGGCACGTGAGCGGCTTCCACACCGCCCAGGATGGGACGCAGGTGTTCGACATGCAGTTCGACGGCAGACCACAAGCGGGGAATAGCGGCTCGCCCGTGCTGAACGACCAGCACCACGTGATCGGGGTGTGGACGTGGCACTCCAACACAGACAACAGCGCCGGGACCGCGCAGTCGAACCAGGTGCTCCAACCGCCCTGCCGGTAGATCGTCGATCGATCGTATCCTGACCGCACCCGAACGAACCGCGGAACCCGCCCACGGTTGGCGGTCCGGTCGCGTTCCTCGGAGAACAGCGCGTTCCCGGTTAGCCGCTCGCACGTCGGGCGGCCGACGGGTATCGCGGCGCCCGAGGACGAGTTGTGTCCCCGGGCGCCGCGCGATGCACGCCGCTATCTACTGATTGCTGCTGCCGCCGTTGCCGCCGTGACCACCGGCACCACCATTGCCTGAACCGTTGGCGTTGTTGCTGCCGCCGGCGCCACCCGTGCCACCGGTGCCACCGCCTCCGGAGTTGTTGGTGTTGTTGCTGCCGCCGTTGCCGCCCTGACCGCCCGCGCCGCCGTTGCCCGAGTTGGCCCCAGTGTTCGAACTGCCGCCACTCCCACCACTGCCACCGGCGCCGCCCGTGCCGGCGCTCGCGGTATTGCTGTTGCCGCCGTTACCACCCTGGCCGCCCGCGCCGCCGTTCCCTGAGTTGTTCCCGCTGTTTGCGCCGCCGCCAGCGCCACCGTTCCCGCCCGCGCCGCCGCTTCCCGAAGCGCCCGCGTTGCCGCCGCCGCCGTTCCCGCCCTGGCCGCCCGCGCCGCCGTTCGCTGAGTTGTGCCCCCCGTTTGCTGCCCCGCCCGCGCCGCCATTGCCACCTGCGCCGCCACTGCCCGCAGTACCGGTGTTCAGATTGCCGCCGTTCCCGCCCTGGCCACCGGCACCACCGTCGCCCGAGTTGTTCCCGCTGTTTGCGCCGCCGCCGGCGCCACCGGCACCGCCCGTGCCGCCGCTCCCGGCACTGTCGGCGTTCCCGCTGCCGCCGTTCCCGCCCTGCCCGCCCGCACCGCCTGTGCCGGATCCGTTCCCGCCGTTCAAGCTGCCACCGGCACCGCCCGTGCCGCCAGCGCCACCGCTGCCGGCGCTTCGGGCGTTGCTGTTGCCGCCGTTTCCACCCTGCCCGCCGGCGCCACCGTTGCCCGAGCCGGCGTTCCCGGCGTTCAAGCTGCCGCCCGCACCACCGTTACCTCCCGCGCCGCCGTTGCCGGACGTACCGGTGTTGCCCTGCCCACCGTCCCCGCCTTGACCGCCGTTGCCGCCGTTCCCGCTCCCGGCACCGCTATTGGTCCCACCGCCCGCGCCGCCGTTTCCTCCGGCACCACCGTTCCCTGAGCCGGCTGTGGCGCTCGCACCGGTGTTCGAACTGCCGCCGTTACCACCTTGCGCCCCGGAGCCTCCATTGCCGCTTCCGGCGCCACTGTTGGTCCCGCCGCCCGCACCGCCGTTCCCGCCAGCACCACCATTGCCGGACCCGTCGACGTTCGCATTGCCGCCGTCCCCGCCCTGGCCACCGTTACCGCCCATACCGGAACCGGCGCCGGTGTTGTTGCTGCTCCCGGCGCCGCCAGCGCCACCGCCGCCGCCGTTACCGGAACTCGTGCTGTTGCCGTTCCCACCGTTCCCACCCTGACCCCCGACGCCGCCGGAGCCGGTGGAATGCCCGCCGCTGTTGGAGCTGCCGCCGGCACCGCCCGCGCCACCCGCGCCGCCGCTGCCGGAATTCGTGAAGTCGAAGCTGCCGCCGATCCCTCCGTTCCCACCCGGGCCGCCGCTGCCGTCGCCTCCGCGGGCGGGTTGGGTCCCGCCGTTCGGCGCGTTCTGTCCGTTCGCGCCGTTCTGCCCGTTCGCGCCGTTCTGCCCGTTCGCGCCGTTCTCCGTTCCACTCGCGTTCCCGCCGTTGGTCCCATTGGCACCGCCCGTCCCATTCCCGCCAACGGTGGCTCCGCCGTTCCCGCCGTTCCCACCGGCGCCGCCCGCCCCGCCTTGGCCGCCTGCGGATGCGCCGTTCCCGCCGGCGCCGCCGTTCCCGCCGGTCCCGCCGCCGCCACCGTTGGTGTTCGCACCGTTGCCGCCGTTGCCGCCGTTCCCGCCGTTGCCGCCAAATCCGAAGCTGCCGGCACCGTTGCCGCCGTTCCCGGCACTCCCGCCGGCTCCGCCGTTCCCGCCCTGGAAGCTTCCACCGCCACCGCCGTTGCCCCCGTTGCCCCCGTTGCCGCCGCCGGTGCTACCGCCGTTCCCCCCGCCGCCGCCCGCGCCGCCGTTCCCCTGACCGTTCGTGTTGTTGGTGCCGCCTGCGCCACCACTCCCGCCGTTGCCGCCCGTACCCGGCCCGGGAACCACCGTCTGAGCCTGCGCCGCCGGGACACCGACCGCAGCGAACCATGCGGGGACGGCGATCGCGAGAATGCACGTCACACTCAACACCAAGATCCTGCGGTGCGTCTTGCTGCCCATGCGTGTTCCTCCTCCGTTGCTGCTGTGTGAAGACGCGGCAGGCGCGCGCTCCCGATCGACGGCTAGTTGTTGCCGCTGCCGCCGGCGCCGCCTGCACCGCCGGCGCCGCCGTTGCCGGACCCGTTGCTGTTGTTGCTGCCGCCCCCGCCGCCGGGCCCGCCCGACCCGCCCGCGCCTGATCCGTTGACGTTGTTGCTCCCTCCGTTGCCGCCGGCGCCACCCGATCCGCCGTTGCCGGAATTTCCGGTGTTGCCGTCGCCGCCGGGCCCGGCCGCCCCACCGTTGCCGGGGCTACCGGAGCCTGACGCGTTGCCGGTCCCAGTCGTCCCGTTGGATCCGCCCGCGCCGCCGTTTCCGCTGCTCGCGTCGTCGTTGATGCCGCCGGTTCCGTTGGCCCTGGGCGTTCCCGTCGTCAGAGTCGGGCTATTGGTCCCCGCACTGCCGCTGGTCCCGGCCGCGCCCGACGCTCCACCACCGCCAGTTCCTGAGCTCCCGGTATTGTTGGTTCCGGCGATCCCGTTGCTACCCGCCGTACCCGGCGTGCCAGAACCCGTACCGGTTTGACTGGTCGCGGCCGGATCTGACACCACCATGCTCTCGACCGCTGCGGACCGCCGCACGGCACCGTTCGATCCCGGGCGCGTCGGCGACATCGCCCCACCGAGCCCCGGTCCCAAGAACAATCCTGCGACCACGCTACCTGCGGCGATCCACGCGAAACCGGTCAAGCGAGATTGACGCTGTTGCATCGCTGCCCTCCCACATCCACATCATCCACATGACCAATTCACATCACCGGCTCGGACCGAGTCACCTCGCACCTGCGCGGGCCACACAAATCCCGCGGGCGGAGGTATCATTGCGCCTCCCATCTGACTATCACCGTGCGCCGTGAATTGATAACTCGTCGTTGCCGGAATTGGGGAAAAATCAACCGAAGACCGTAGTCCTTTCGCACTAGGCCCACGCGAACCGGAACACCGCCGAGGCGCCGCGCGCGTCCGCTGGCGACGCGTGAGAGTGTGAGGACCCGAGCGTGGATGGGTAAGTACGTGAGAGGACACGCGCGACGCGGACGGACGTCCGTCGTGCTCGACCTGCACGTGGCGGAGTGTCCGTAGTGATCGCGGCACTGTCCCGACGACGTCGCGCCAAGAGAGACGGACATGCGTACATCGCTCCTGTGCAGTACGTTCCTGTGTGCGGCGCTCCTGAGTGCGCTGCCCACGACGGTCGCGACGGTACCGGCCTCCGCCCAGACACCGCCCGTTGCGCCCGCCGACAAATCCGCAGTCCCATCGGGACAGTTCCTCGTCGCGCCGGGCCAGAGCGTCGGGCCGCTGCGGCTCGGCATGCGTGCGCAAGACGTGACCGCGGTCCTCGGCGCACCGCACAGCACGTGGACCTTCCTCGACGGCCGCCGCGTGTATCGGTGGTTTCAGCCGCCGAACAACAGCGGGGTCGGGGTCGGTGTGGACGTGACGGGCGCGGTGGACCGCATCTGGGTGCTCAACGATGCGCGGTACACGACGTCGACCGGACTGCACGTCGGCAGCACCGAAGCGCAAATCATGGGAATGATCGGCAACCCGACGCAGTCGATGTTTGACGCGCAACTGCACTTGCGGAAGCTCGTCTACGGGCAGCTGGGGCTGTGGTTCAGCATTCAGCTAGACCAGCGATACGGCTTCTACAATCAGGTGTTTGAGATCGGCGTCATTCCCCCCGCGAACTCGCTGGCGCGACGGTGAACATCAGCGACCGCCCGACGAAGGCGATCACGATGGCCAAGGAAGCGGCCTCTCAGCGCGCCCGCGGAGACGTTCCCCGCGCCACGGCGGCGCACGAGATTCCTCCAGATCAGGGACGACCGGGTGAGGAGCGCTCCATGAACATTCGCGTGTTGATCCTCGCCGACCACCCCATGATCCGGCTCGGGGTCCGGGCGGCGCTCACCGCGGCGCCGGACGTCGAGGTGGTCGGCGAGACCTCCGACGGCCGCGACGTGGTGCCGTGGGCGCGGAAGCTTGGCCCCGACTTGGTCCTCATCGATTTCAGCACGACCAACGGCGACAGCCTCGACGCCGTGCGACGGATCCGACAGCACTGCCCCGGGGTGCGCGTGCTGGCGCTCGGCGCCGCCGATCCCCCCGTGGCCCGACGCGCATCTGAGGCGGGCGCGGCCGGGGTGCTGTCCAAGGATATCTCCCCCGTGGAGTTGGCGAACGCTGTGCACGCAATTCGGGCGGTCGAGACCGCCACACTTCACAACCCCGGATCCGCCTCGGTCAGCACCCCGGTCGCCGAGCACACGTCGCGGTGGGGGCTCACACAGCGAGAGTGGGAAGTATTGGTCGAGATCGCCCGCGGGTTAAGCGCCAGGGAAATCGCGGCAAAGCTGTATCTCTCGACGTCGACCGTCAAGAGCCACGTGCGGGCGATCTATCGACAACTCGGGTTGCGGAATCGAGCCCAGGCGGTCTTGTTTCTCATGGAGCGCTACCCGCGGCTGGTGCACGGATCGCTCGGACCACCGACCCCAGACGACGGAACGTGACGCGGCCCGGCGCCTGCGCCGCTCGTCGCCCGGCCGTCGGTCAGCGCGCCAACGCGTAGACGCACGCGGCCGCCGCGAGGAGAACGCCCCACCACAGATGGTGCCGCCACCACCGCGGGTGGTCCCACGTGACGCCGCCGACCACGAACACGAAGCCCGCGAGGAGACCCCACGTGAGCATCTCGCCGGTGGAGAGCAGCGAGAGTCCGACGAAGAGGCCGAAGCCTGCGAGACCGGACACGACCCAGGACATCGGAGTGCCCTCCCTGTGCGTCCCCGCTCCACGGTCGAACGCCCGGCGCCGCGTCGCGCCCGACTCGGGTTCTTGCCTATTACGCTCTCTTCCGTAATTTCCTCCTTACGCCGTTCCTCCCCACATCGTATCGGCCCCCTCCGCCCTTAGGCACCTCCCCCGCAACCGGCAAGAAACAAGGGCCTACCTCGTTCCGGGCGAACCTCAACCATCGTACGCCAGTGCGCACGCAGCTGGCGTCGAGACGGCGGCGGCGATTGGGGGGAAGAGTGCGCATGACTGGGGCGTCCCGCGCGGTCGCAGCTCCTCGTGTCGTGAGCATCGAAGACCTCAGGGTCTTGGCTCGGCGTCGCTTGCCGAGGGTGGTCTTCGACTATCTCGACGGCGGCGCGGACGGGGAAATCACGCTCAGGGAGAACCGTCGGGCCCTCGAGGCCGTCACGTTCCGGCCGCGGCATGCCGTCGCCATCCCTGAGTGCGACCTGCGCGTCCGCGTGCTGGGCGTCGATCTCGCGCTGCCCGCGCTGCTCGCGCCCGTCGGCTACAGCCGCTTGATGCACCCCGGCGGAGAGGTGGCCGCGGCACGGGCGGCCGGGGCGGCGCGCACCGGATACACGCTCTCCACCGTCTCCGGCCACCGGTTGGAAGACGTCAAAGCGGCGTCCCCGGGGCCCGTCTGGTACCAGCTGTACTTGGTAGGCGGCCGCGGCGCCGCCGAAGGCGCGATCGAACGAGCCCGGGTGGCGGGGTTCTCGGCGCTGGTCGTCACCATCGACACGCCCGTGGTGGGCATGCGCGAGCGGGACGTGCGCAACGGCACGAAGGAACTCCTGAACGGAACCGTGCTGGACAAGCTTCCCTTTCTCCCGCAGCTGCTCGCCCGCCCCGGATGGCTCGCCCATTTTCTGCTGGACGGAGGCGTGCCGAAGCTGCCCAACATCGTCATTCCCAACCGGGGCTCTATGACGCTGACGGACGCCCGCGCGGATCTCTCGCGCACCATGTTCGCGTGGGACGATCTCCGGTGGATCCGAGGAATCTGGCCCGGTCCGATTATCATCAAGGGCGTGCTCACGGCCGACGACGCCCGCCGGGCCGTCGACGAGGGAGCGGTGGCGGTGGTGGTATCGAATCACGGCGGACGCCAGCTCGATTCCGCGCCCGCCTCGTTGCGGGCATTGCCGGAGGTCGTGGCGGCCGTGAACGGGCGGGCCGAGGTGCTGATGGACGGCGGCATTCGTCGCGGCGGCGACATCGCCAAAGCTATTTGCCTCGGCGCCTGCGCCGTGCTGGTGGGGCGCGCCTACGCATACGGCCTCGCGGCCGCAGGCGAGGCCGGTGTGGCGCGCGCGATCGACATTTTGCGCACCGACTTGGAGCGCACCCTCAGGCTGCTGGGGTGCGCGTCCGTTGCCGCGCTGGATCGCTCCTATGTCGACGTGCCGGCCACCTGACGACGAACCGGTCCCTGGTCCGCCGACGCGGGACGCATCCCGGTAACCCCGTGGGGACATCGACTGCGGTGTCCGCCGGGCGGCCGCGTTTCTCGCTTGCGTTTGAAGCCCCGGGCTACCGCTGGCTCTGGCTCAACGCATTGTGTACCTCCATGACCTATACGCTCGAGCTGATCAGCCAGGGGTGGCTCATCTTGATCTTGACGCAATCCCCCCTGTGGGTGGGACTGGCCGCGGGGTTACGGGGCACGAGCCAGGCCCTGTGCAGTTTCGCAGGCGGCACGCTGGCCGACCACACCGACCGGCGCACAGCCCTCATCGCGATGCAGGCGGTCCAAGCCGGGGCGGCCCTGGTCATCGCGGCCCTCGTGCTCGCGCATGCGATCCAGCTGTGGCACGTGCTGCTTTACGTGGTCGTCGTGGGATGCGCGTTCGCGATCAGCAAACCCATGGTCAACGGGTTGATCTACGACGTGGTCGGGGCACAGCGCTTGCTGAACGCGAACGCGTTTCAGCTCATGGCCGGGAGCCTCCTCCGCATTCTCGGGGCGTTGGCCGGCGGGCTGGTCATCGCGCGACTCGGCGTCGGGCAAAACTATCTGCTCATCTGCGCCGCCTACGCCGTCGGCATCGGCGGCCTGCTGGCGCTTCGCCGCCCCGCGTCCGTGCGGCGGGACGCGGAGCCGTTCGTAGCCGCGGTCGGCCAAGGGTTTCGATATGCCCTGCGGACGCCGGCGGTGCGCGGGCTGCTGTGGCTCAGTCTCGCGATCGAGTCGTTCGGTTTCTCGTACCAGTACATGCTCCCGGTGATGGCCCGGGACGTGCTCAAGGTGGGGGCGCTCGGCCTCGGGTACCTCACCGCGATGGGCGGCGCCGGACAGTTCCTGGCCACGCTGCAGGTCGCCGCAGGGGGCGACGTACGGCGCAAGGGCACGTTGATGATCGCCGCGGCGATCGGGTTTGGGGTGTGCCTCGTGTTGTTCAGCCTGTCGCCGTGGTTGCTCGCCTCGCTCGGGCTCATCGCGATCGTAGGATACCTCGGGAGCCTCTACGATGCGACGATGTCGACGGTGTTGCAGGTCAGCACGAGCGAGGAGATGCACGGCCGCGTCATGGGACTGTACTACGCGACCTGGGGGTTGAACCAGCTCGGGGCGCTCGGGATCGGCGCCGTGGCATCGGTGCTGGGCATGCCGGTCGCGCTCGCGATCGCCGGCGCGATCGTCCCCGCGTGCGCGCTTGGCCTCGTGCCCAACCTGCGCATCTTCAACGCCCGGCCGGTGGCGTAACCGGCGTGCCGGCCACGGGACGGGTCGGCGTGCGGCACGGCTAGGCTGGGGCCTTCTCCGGCTGCGCGACGTCGCCCGCGGCCTCCGGAACAGCCGCTGTTGTGGGCGCCGCCACCGTGTGCACCGGGGTCTTGCGCCGCTCGTCCACGATCAACTGGAACACGTCGGGACGGGCGTAGTGCCCGGTCACGTCGAAGTCGTACTTACCCCGGATGAGATCGCCGAGGTCGAGGTCAGCGATCAGGATGGTCTCGCCCTCGAAGTTCGGTCCGGCCACGAGCTCGCCAAACGGGGTGACGATGCAGCTCCCGCCGCGGGTCACGACGGTCTCGGGGTCGTTGCCGTAGCTCGTCTCGTAGTCGTCCGGGTAGTCCCTGCGGCGGGCGAACTGGTTGCACGACAGCACGAAGCATCGGCCCTCGACGGCGATGTGGCGCATGGTCGCGAGCCACGTGTCGCGTTGGTCGGCGGTCGGCGCGCAGTAGAGTTGGATGCCCTTCGCGTACATCGCGGTCCGCAGTAGGGGCATGTAGTTCTCCCAGCAGATCACGGCGCCGAGCCTGCCGAACGGCGTGTCGAACACCGGCAGGGTCGAGCCGTCTCCGAAGCCCCACACCAGCCGCTCCGCTGCGGTAGGCATCAGCTTGCGGTGCTTGCCGAGGTAGCCGTCGGGGGAGAAGAACAACACCGTGCAGTATAGCGTGCCGCCGTCCCGTTCCACGACCCCGATGGCCAGGTAGACGCCGTGCCGGCGGCTGGCGGCCGCGAGCGCGTCGACGACCGGGCCGGGAACATCGACCGCGCTCTCCCAGTACCGTTTAAAGGCATCGTAGCCGGCGCGGGCGCGAAGTCCGACGACCGTTCCGAAGCTTGCGCCCCTGGGATACGCGGACAGGAATGCCTCGGGAAACACCAGCAGCTGCGCCCCCTGCCCGGCGGCCTGCGCGACCAGATCACACGCCTTGGCGAGCGTCCGTTCGCGATCGAACGCGATCGGAGCGGCCTGCACCACTGCGGCGCGCAACCGCTCGGCCCTGGGAAGCGTCGGTCCGACGTGAGACATGGCGCACATAGCGACCTCCCACAGACGTTGTCCGGCGCGCTCGCGCCACTCTTCGTGGTAGTGGGTTGGCGCTCGGAAGCGCGTTGTCCTGTGGTTGCCCCCGATCGGCCGCCCGTCCCCGCGGTCGACTGCGCGTGTGCGTGAGTCTAGGCGACGGCGAAGAAGGGCATGAAAGCCGACAACCGGCGCCCTTGCGGCTCGCGATATCGAGGAGAGACGGCGGTTGAATGTCTAACGCAGCCAGACGGCTGGCGCGGGATAAGCGGGACACCACCCAGCTGGGCGGAGCGCGGCGCCAGAGGTTCGAGGACTCCCTTGACCTGCTGCGCGCGCTGGGCCTGTCCGTCCAGGCGATCGACTACTATGGGTCCTTGGCTCGCACGACTCGTAAGCTCCCTCACGAGATGGTTCGTGAGGTCCTCGAGGCGCAGGTGAGGCGGGCCAACCCCACCGCCGCGCTGGGGCCCGGACATCCGGCCTGACCCGATGGGCGGGCCGGCGGCCGCGAACGAGCTAATACGTTTGAGATGGCGGTAGTATTCGCCCGAACGTAGCGACCGTAGTCCTGGTGGGTGTACTGTCTCCCTACCGTCTCGATCGAGTGCGGCCGGCAACGCCGGACGGCCACGAAGGCGCTCCTCCCTCCGGCGCAAGTGCGGGCCACGTCTCTAGGATGGGAGTCTGACGGCTGCGACGGCCCAGTCCGGTGCTACGCTCTGGGCGGCGGCCGTCGACTTTTCCTCCCTTCCTCGCCGCCAGACCGCGTCGCGTGTTCTCCCTCGCGAATGAGCAAGACCGTCGTGCGCCAGCGGCCGCTACCCGTTACCGGATCTGCCTTGGCCCGAACGGGCGGTCGCCAGCGGGACCGCGCGCGGTCACGAAACCGGTTGCACGACGAGGTTTTGAACGGACGAACGTCAGGATCGCGACAACGGCCACAAGGAGCACGACGGGCCACTGAACGACGCGGGACTGCGCCCACAACCGACCGTCCGATGGAAGTGACGCCCACACGAGCGTCTGTCCGTCGCGTCCGGTGGCGTTGGTGGCCACGATGGTGCCCGGGAGTTGTAGGCGCACCTGCACGGCCAACGGGGTGCCGGCGTAGTCGGCCAGCGCGGCCGCGACGACGTCGACCCGTTCCATGTACGTGTCCACGAGTCCCCAACTTCGCTTGACGACGCGCACTGTGCCGAGGGGCACCGGCACTGCCGAGAGGAGACCGCCGAGCACTCCCTGGTCCGTGTGACCGGTGACCAGGAGGTCGCGCGGGCCCGAGGCGGTGGCGTCCAGTTGCACAGTCGTTGCTCCGGTCATGAAGAACACGACCGCGGTAGCCGCCACCCCGCTCCAGAACGCCCACTTTGTATCCATCGTGGTCCGCCTCCCGACACGCGCTATCCCCTAACGTGCCCAGCATCGGGCAGAGATGGACCGGTTTGTCCACATGATACTAGCCACATTGTCCAGAAATGGCGCGAACTGAGTTTCCGCATTGTGAGGCCGTTCGGCCTGTGTTACATATAGTGACGGAGGCGCAATCCCTCCGGCGAAAAACCCGACTCGACCGCTCGCGCGCGGACACCGAAACTGGTCAGGCGTACTTCGGGGAGAGCTCCGGAGAACGACTGACGAGCTGTAGGCGACGACGGCGGCGGACACGAGATGGTGAGAAGCCGGGCCTGGGCGGGCGCCTCTCCGATTTTCGGGGCGTGTGAGAACGTGAACGAAGCCGGCACCGCCGTCGACCCCGGCGCACGGGCGTGCGTTTCGATGCCCGAGACGTCCGGTCTCACTCGCTCCAGGGTTGCGGGCCGACGCGCTCGGGATCCTCAAACAATCGCGCGGTCACGGCCCCAAAGATGACTCCACCGATGTGCGCCATGTAGGCCACCCCACCCGTTTGAACGTCTGCGACCACGCCGACGCTCAGGACCTGGAGGAAGAACCACAGGCCGATCAAGAGTGCGGCCGGAATCACGGTGACGCGGACAAACCAGCCGAAGAACAGCACGGTGCGAATCTGGTCGCGTGGGTACGTCACCAGAAAGGCGCCCATCACCGCAGCGATTGCGCCGCTCGCACCCAAGGTGGGCACCGTGGAACCCGGGCTGGCCGCGACCTGGGCGAACGCCGCTGCCACCCCGCCGGCGAGGTAGAAGACTAGATACCGCGCGGGATTCATCGCGTCTTCGATCTCTGGGCCAAACGCCCACAGGAACACCATGTTGCCCGCGATGTGCAACCAACTGCCGTGCAGGAACATCGCCGTCAGAATCGTGATCCAGTGACGACCGGCGGCGATGTCGGCGGGAATCACCGACCACGTCGTCACAAACGTCACACCGCCCATCAGCTCAAGCGCGAAGGCGAACCCGTTCGTCAGGATGATGAGGGCCGTGATGACGGCAAAGCGTCGAGGACGCCGAGACACATCCCCAAGCGGGATCATGTCTGCCTCCGGGTCTCGGGGTGCACAGTCGCTTCTGGCGCGAGGGTTCTCTGCGGTGTTGGGCGGTTTCCTGGTCTACTCCCGGTACACGTGGCGATCCGTCTGCGTCCGGGCGTCGATAGGCGACGCGGCGTGCCCCCGGACTCCGTGATCTGTCCAGGAGGGCGCCCCCATACGACTCGCCTACTTTGCCGCGCCGACCTGCCTCCTCTCCTGGTTGAACTCTGCCCGGGCGCTCGCACCCGGGGGATCACCGCGAGCCGCGAATCGGCCTTCACCTAACGCCCGAGATGGTCGTCGACGCATATCCAAGCAGCATCGGCGTGATGCCGAGCGTACTGTTGGCAAGCACCGAGCGTAGGGAACGGGCCATCGGCGAGCCCCTTCGAAGTCACGATAAGCCACCATACGAGCAGTCCGAAAGACAGGCATCTCCACCTCGCCATCACGCTTCCCTCGACCAGAGTCTCGAACCTTGCGCCGTCCTGTCGTCTACAACTACCTTCCCCGGACGGCCGGAGACGCTGCCTGAAGCAATGCTGTCCCGCGATGAGTGCAGTGTACAACTTTGCCGAGTGCCCGAACACCATGGGGCGCAGCCCAACGAAGATGGGACTCCACCCGTTCACCAGAGGTGAGCCGGTGCCGGAACCGGGCGACGCAGCAAGAGAGAGGCAGCCGGGAACTCACCGACCCCCTACTCTCAACTGTGCGTTCGCCGCTCACTTTGGAGTGTCGCGCATGTCCTCCGTCGCCGTGGCCCGATCGTCGTACAAGGCGGCCTTTCCCAAACAGGTCAGCGCGACTCGCCACGCCCCCTCCGCCAGCGATTCCTTGGCCATGCGGATGGACTCGTCGCGCAGGTGTTGGAGGGTGGTGACCGTCTGCTGACGGGCCTGCGCCTGGCTGACCTTCCGGAAGCCTTTGCGGTTCATGATGGGACGTTCACGGTGTTCGGTGTGGCCGACCTGCCGAACGAACACGTCGACGTGGCAGGAGTGCGGGAAATGCGACGGGAACGTCCGGCCCGTGCTGTACAAGCGTGCGCGGTATGCCATTCCCCCGAATCCACACCTCACGACGCCGTCGCTCGAGGATGTCATTCATGCCGGTCCGATGCTCGAGGAAGGGAAATCGGCAGTCTCTCCGATCCCGGTGACGCTCCGTGTAGACGGTTACGAGCCGCCCGCGCGCTGGCGTACGATCATTACGAAGTCACCCCCTCCCCCACCCAAGGAGGGCGTGCCAACCGGTGAACGCGGAATGAATTTGCCTTTCAAGCTCGCATTGCTCTATGTTCCGGACGCCGCCATGGCGGTGACGGGGATTGACAAATGTCCCGGTCGAAGCGGACGGAAGTACACTGTAACCCTAGTATCAGGGTTCGTGGGTCGCCCGCATGCCCGTCAAACGACGTGTGAAGCACGGGCTCGAGGCTCTGCTGCGGTCGCCAACGGGAAGCCGACGATCGGAATTGAACCTCTGACCCGCGCATCACGAATGCTTCCAAACCGGATTCCCTACACCCTTCCGACTCTCAGAATTCTCAGTGGCAAACGGAATATCGAGTGGGACTTGCCCGATGCCCCAGGGTGCGATTAGATGAAGTGCTTCAAACGCTCTCGTGTCACGTCGCGCCGGTAGGGCGCTGGCAGCACTGAACAACACGTTCGAACTCAGTCATTAAAGACGACCTCCCGTGGCGGCCGCCAGGTAAGACTGACAAAGCAGCACCAGGTGCTCTTTCAGCTTCCGCATCATTGCTGGCGAGGCTCCCGCCTCCAGGACTGAGCGCATCGCGCCTGACATCGCAGCCAACATCATTTCTACGGCGAACTTGTCGGGCTGCGACGTCATATCCGGCGCCGTCTCAAGCATCGCTTTGATGGCCTTCCGTAGGCGTTGGAGAACTCGCTTCAGCAACGCGGGTCCGCCTAGGTCCGGCGCGATGTGGTAGAGGGCCACGGCAATGTCCGAGCGTTCCATCTTGACGTCCACGTATGCCTCGACCATCTGTTTGATCATTTCGGCGAGCGGCCTATGTTTTGCACGCTCACAGGTGACCTCGACCCTGTCGGAGACCGCCTTCAGATGTTCCTTCAACACCGCAAATAGCAGAGAGTGTTTGTTCGGGAAGTACTGGTAGAGCGTTCCGACGGAGACGCCCGCCCGTTCCGCGACACGTGTTGTCGTCAATCGGTCGGAGCCGTGGGTCAACAAAACCTGAACAGTCGCTTCGGCAATCGCCTCGACCGTGACCGCGGCCCGCTCCTGAACAGGCGTCTTTCTTGGCTCAAATGCGGTTAGCGTGTCAGTGGCCATAATGCGAATAGCCAAACCGAAGAATCCTTCATAAAATCATTATAACACGAACGAAGCACTGTTCGAGGAGGAATCTGAAATGCGGGTGTTCGTCACCGGCGCCACTGGATTCATCGGCTCCGCAATCGTCCGAGAGTTGATCGACGCGGGGCATCAAGTACTCGGCCTCGCCCGTTCGGAGAAGGCAGCCAAGTCGCTTGCCGCGGCCGGAGCTGAAGTACATCGCGCTTCGCTCGAAGACCTTGAGAGTCTGCGTCGCGGAGCAGCCATATCGGATGGCGTGATTCACACGGGCTTCATCCACGACTTCTCGAAAGTCGCCGAAAACTGCGAGATCGACAAGCACGCCATCGAGGCGCTCGGCTCGGCGCTCGAAGGCTCCGAACGGCCACTGCTTGTCACCTCCGCGCTGGCGACGGTGGCGCTGGGACGCATGGCTACGGAGGAAGATGCTCCTCTCCCGGCCTCTGCCTCGTATCCCCGTGCGTCGGAAGCAACGGCCGAGACGCTGCTGAAGCGTGGCGTGCGTGTGTCGATGGTGCGTCTTCCTCTAGTCCATGGCGACGGTGACCACGCCTTCGTTCCGCTTCTCATCGGGATCGCGCGTGAGAAAGGCGATGCGGCGTACCTGGGCGACGGGCTCAACCGTTGGCCCGCCGTGCACCGCCTCGATGCTGCTCATCTCTACCGGCTCGCGCTGGAGGAGGGCGCGGCGGGAGCCCGATATCACGCGGTCGCCGACGAAGGCGTACCCCTCCGAGAAATCGCCCGTGTAATCGGCCGCCGCCTGAATGTGCCGGTTGTCAGCAAGTCTCCCGAGGAAGCGGCCAACTACTTTGGTTGGTTCGCGCAGTTTGCAGCGATGGACACCCCGGCCTCGAGTCAGCGAACTCGGGAACTGCTGGGGTGGCAGCCCAAGCAGCCAGGGCTTATTGCCGATCTCGACCGGCCAAGCTATTTCGCTGGGTCCAGCCTTTCAAGTTCGTTGCGGTAGACTCACCGTCGAATGCATGAACTGGCGGG
The DNA here is from genome assembly GCA_035295165.1 of bacterium. Lineage (NCBI taxonomy): Bacteria > bacterium. The sequence goes on along the minus strand of DATGJN010000119.1, from coordinate 2,728 downwards.
AGCGTCTTTTTGACTTCCCACGACGCGTGATGCACAGAACAGGAGGAACGGAATGATTGAACACACTGATCTCGGCGGCAGCTTCGTGCTGCCTGGCACATCAACGAGAGTGAACCGCGGGGGCTACGGTGCAATGCAACTTGCCGGCCCGCAGGTATGGGGACCTCCTCACGATATTGACGCCGCAATCGCGGTTCTGCGCAAGGCCGTAGAGTCGGGCGTGAACCATATCGATACCAGCGACTTCTACGGTCCGCATGTGACGAATCAAATCATTCGACAGGCGCTCCATCCTTATCCGGAGGGCCTCGTGATCGTCACCAAGGTTGGCGCCCGCCGGGGTGCCGACAAGTCGTGGATTCATGCCCTTTCCCGTCAGGAGTTAATCGATGGCGTTCATGACAACCTTAGAAATCTCGGCCTCGACGCTCTCGATGTCGTCAACCTTCGGGTCGGTGGAGTATCGGAGCCCGCCGAGGGCTCCATTGAAGCGCCGCTTACCGCCCTGCTTGAACTCAAGCGTCAAGGGCTCATCCGCCACATCGGCCTCAGCAATGTTACCCGCGCGCAGTTCGCCGAGGCCCAGACCATTTCGGAGATCGTTTGCGTCCAGAATTTCTACAACGTGGCACACAGACGAGACGATGCTTTCATGGACCATCTCGCTTCACACGGCGTAGCCTACGTTCCGTTTTTCCCGCTAGGAGGCTTCACTCCACTGCAGTCGTCGGTACTCGACGCAGCCGCAACAGCACTTCACGCCACGCCCATGCAGGTCGCGCTGGCCTGGCTCCTCCAACGCTCGCCCAACATCCTCCTGATTCCAGGAACATCTTCCCTCAGGCATCTTCGGGAAAACCTCCAGGCTTCGATGCTGCAGATCCCCTTTGAACTGCTTGCCAGTCTCGACTCGATCAACGGAGATCCAAGCCATTCATGAATCTCCCCCCCGTCTCCCGAGGACGCATGAATGCCAATTACCCGCTCGCTGGAACGGTGAGCACGAATCCCACGCTGTTTATCCTGGCGACGTGGTTGGTCCTGGCTTGGCGGGGGGCCGTCGGCGTTCCGGGCCATGTGGAACGAATGGTGGGCGAGGCAGGACTCGAACCTGCGGCCACCTCGGTGTAAGCGAGGCGCCGCTCGCCAGCCCTTGTATTTCATGGCTCGGCGTGAGGCTGCTAACGAAATCCGGGTACTCCGGACGATGAATGGTTGTTCAGTAATGTTGATAATGGTGGGCGCGGCAGGGTCGAACCCGCGACCTCCTCGGTGTAAGCGATCGTCCACCGGGCACACCTGTTTGTCCTGAGCCCCGCTCAGCCTTTCCCAGTACAGGTTCCAACCATGTTCCGTCCCGCTCAGTTTGCCTGAGTTTCTCCTGGCGGAATAGCAGCACGATAGCAAACGAGGAGTGCGGATGCTGACGCAGACGCGGACAGCGCACGGCGAGGCTATGCGAGGACGCCCACGCCGGCCGCGGCGATCGCAAGCTCGAGATCGCGGGCCGCCACGCGAGATATCCGGTCGTCCCTGTGGCTGAGCACGTGGATGGCGCGGTTGATCCTCCTTTGGGCCTGACCGCTTTGCTCGAGATCGTGGTCGAGCGCGGCTAGGGCAAACTCGATCCGGGCCTCGAGCGCCTCATCGTCCTGTTGCGTGCAAGTTCAAGGCCACGCTCAAGAGCAGCCTGCGCCTCCATCCGCGCGCCGGCATGAAGATACACCAGCGCGATCCCAAGAAACGCTTCGGACTCCTGCTCCTCGGGAACGCCGTCGAGAAAGCGTGGCCGCAATGGAGCATCCTCGCAGGTGCCTCTGTGGACGCGGCAGCATCGCCTTGGTGGCTAGAAACACGTTGGCTCGGGCATCGCAACACCGTTGAGGCGGTCTATCCCCTTCTCTTTCACCTCCAGGATACCCGCGGCGCCGCGTTCATGACATTGGGTCATGTGCTCGAGGTCCTGGACACCAAGGATCCTGAGGCGCTAGTCGGTTCATGGCTCCTTGGGGCGCCCTGTCCGACCGATCATCAGGGAGATCTCGGGGTCTCGGCCTGCCAACACGATTCTGTGCTTGGCGCGAAGGCGACGAGGCATGCGATCGGCCCGTGCGTACGGTCAACGCAAAGTTCTGCGAAGCGCACGCCGCGGCAAGCACCCGTGGGTCGAAGCGGGCTTGGAAGCGAGCTCGTGGTAGAAAAAATAGCCCCTCGCCGGCTCTTGAAAAATAGGCCCTGGCGGTGCGCCCGGACCCCTGCCCCGGTATGTCGGTATTCCCCGAAAGGGGTAGAGAGGTGCCCAGGTCAGACATGGTCAAATAGAGACAGCCGATCATGCTGGATCGGTCAGCGAAACTAAGGCATTTCTTTGCCCGTTACGTCGCGGCGGTGGGTAAGACTCGCGACCCGCCGATCGAGCAGGCCTTTGCGACGGTGAAACGCGAACCATTCGCCGGCCCGGGGCCATGGTCCATCTACTTGCTGGGCGTAGGTGGGTATCTCCAGACGCCCGACGACGATCCCGCTTTTATCTACCAGGATACTCTTATCGCACTGGACACCGCGCGTGGCATCCACATCGGACAGCCTAGTTGTAGTTCCCAGATAGGTTGTTGACACATGAGAGCCTTCCAGCGTTCCTGTGGGGCAGAGCAGCTAAGCCCCACTCTGGGAGGCGTTTATGGGCCGGGCACGCGGCAAACTCACACCAGCGGGGCGGCTGCTGCTG
>DATGJN010000118.1 GCA_035295165.1 bacterium | reverse complement strand
TACGGGGTGCGGGACGTGCGGGAGCGCGCGATCTGGGCGTGTGACCTTGTCGGGCTCGGTCGTCGCGACGACCCGGTGCGCAGCCTGTCGCGGGGACTGCTGCAGCGGGCGGCGCTCGCGCGGGCGCTGGTGCACCAGCCGACGGTGTTGTTGCTCGACGAGGCGCTTGCCGGCCTCGATCCCGACGCCGCGAGCCGGCTCACCGGGTTCCTCGGCGAGTTTCGCGCGCAGGGTGGCGCGCTCATCGTGACCACGCATCACGCGGCGGAGGCGTTCCGCGTCGCCGAACAGGCGCGCGTCCTCGTGCACGGGCGCCTCGGCCCGCCCCGACCGCTTGCGGGACTGGACACGGCGGCATTCGAGACGTGGTACCGGGACGCCGCCGGTGTGGAGCCGGACCCGTGAGGGCCGTTGTGTTGCTGGCGTGGAAGGACCTCGTCGTCGAGGCACGCACGCGAGAGCTGCTGAGCTCGATGAGCCTCGTCGCGTTTCTCACCGTCGTCATCCTGGGGCTCGCCGTCGGGGCCGATCCGAGCGCGGCTGCGGTCGTGACCCCCGCGATCTTGTGGGTGACGGTCGCGTTCGGGGCGACGCTCGGCCTGGCTCGGTCGCATGCGATCGAGCAGGAGCGGGACGCCCTCCGGGGGATCCTGCTGACGCCCGTCGGTCGTGCTGAGGTGTTCCTCGGCAAGTGCGCCGCCAACCTCGTGCTCATCATTGTCCTCCAGGCCGTCGTGGTCGTCGCCGCCGCCGTGTTCGTGAATCCCGACGTGGGGCGCCGTGCCCCTGCGCTCGCGGCCCCGCTCGTGCTCGGCGGCGTGGGGTTCGCGGCGGTCGGCACTCTGTTGGGCGCCATGACCGCGACCACCCGGCTCCGCGAGGTGCTGCTCCCGATCCTGTTGCTGCCCGTTGTGCTTCCGGTGATCATCGTGTCGCTCGCCGGCGTCGGGTTGGCGCTTGCCGGCGCCGGGTTCGACGCGCTCCTCGGGCCCATCAAGTTGCTGACCGCATACGACATCATCTTCGTGCTGCTGGGAGCGTGGCTGTTCGAGTACGTCGTGGCTGACTGACGAACGTCACCTCACGCCGTCCCACCCCCAATTGAAGGGACCAGGCGACTCGTAGTAGAATGAACGTGAAGGCTCACGTTAGCGTTAACATTCCGTCACTTGTGATGATGAAGTCAACAATAACGATCTCAGACGTCGCGCGCGAGGCTGGGGTGTCGACCCAGACGGTGTCTCGTGTGCTTAACAACAAAGGTGAAATCAGCCCGACAACCCGCCGGCTCGTGTCAGAGGTCATCCAGCGGTTGGGGTATCGCCCCAACGCCGTCGCCCGGAGCCTGGTGACTCGGCGGACGCTGAGTCTGGGTCTGGTCGTGCCGGACATCGCGAACCCGTTCTTTCCAGAGATCGCACGGGGCGCGGAGGACGTCGCACTCGCGGCCGGGTACAGCGTGTTCCTCTGCAACACGATCGAGCAGGCGGAGCGCGAGGTCGCTGTGTTGCGTCTGCTCGAGGAGAAACGGGTGGACGGTGTGGTGGTGTGTAGCGCCCGTCTTCCCGACGAGCAACTCGTGCCGATGCTCAAGCGGCAGCACGCCGTCGTGCTCGTCAACCGCACGGTCCCGAACGAAACGGCCGGGACCGTGCGTGTCGATGATGCGAGCGGCAGCCGGCAGGCCGTGGGCCACCTGCTCGCCGGCCACCGGAGGAGGCTGGCGATGCTCGCCGGGCCCGAGAACTCGCACAGCGGCCGGGAGCGGGTGCACGGCTTCCGTAACGCCGTAGGTGACGCTGGCGGGCTGCACGACCCGTCGTCGATCGTATCCTGTCCGCCCTACCTCGAGGGCGGCTACCAGGCGGCGACGAGCCTCCTGTCCGCGAACCGGGGGATCGACGGGCTCGTGTGTTACAACGACCTGGTCGCGATCGGCGCGCTCCAGGCGTGCCATGACCTCGGGGTTCGTGTCCCGGACGACGTGGCGATCGTGGGGTGCGACGACATCTTGCTGGCAAGACTGGTGACGCCGTCGTTGACGACGATGCGCGTCTCCAAGTACGAGATCGGCGCGTCCGCGGTGCGGATGCTGTTGGGCAGGATCGCGGGGTCGGGGCACCGCGGCGAGCGTGCGGAGGTCGTTATCCGGCCCGAACTGGTGGCGCGCGCGAGCGCACCGTAGGGGGGTGGGTGAAGTGCTACGAAAAGCCAGAGTGCGAGAGGCGCAGTCGATCATGCGTGGGAGGTGCCATGTGGAGAGCGACGGCAAGGCGTTCAAGCGCAGGGCGTTTCTGATCGGGGCCGGGGCGACCGCGCTCGGCGCGGGGCTGTGGTCGCGGGGTCTTGGCGCGGTCGAGGCCGCGCAGGCGGCCGCGCTGCCCCCGATGCCGTCTCGCCCGCTCGCGTTGACGATCATCGATGTCGCGGGTCAGCTGCAGCTGACGAAGGCGATCATCGAGGACTACGCCAAGTCGCACGGCCAGTACGTTAGCCAGGTCAATTACCAGCAGGCCACGGCGCCGGAACTCCCGGCGAAGATCAAGGCGCAACAGTTGGCAAACCAGCTGCAGATCCACATGGTGCTGACGGGTTCCGATGCGTTGTCCGCGGGCATCGTCCAAGACATTTGGCAGCGGATCCTGCCGGACTTTCAGCAGAAGTTCCCGAACCTCATCGGTAACTACCAGCAGCCCAAGGCGCAGGGGCTCGCCCAAGGGTACGGCATCCTCGACGTGTTCGGCAACTATGGACCGACGTTCACGTACAATCCCGCGAAGTTGCCGTCGCCGCCCAAGACGCCCGACGACCTGCTGCAGTGGGCGAAGAGCAACCCGCAGCAGCTGATCTACGCGCGTCCTGCAAACTCCGGCCCTGGCCGGAGCTTCTTGATGGGGTTGCCGTACCTGCTCGGCGAAGCGCAGCCGCGCGAGCCCCAATCCTGGACCAAGGTGTGGCCGTACTACCAGCAGCTTGGCCAGAGCATCCAGTACTACCCGACCGGGACGGCCGGGACATTTCAAGAACTAGGGCAGGGGGCGCGCACGATCGCGGTCTCGACGATGGGGTGGGACCTCAACGTCCGAGCCCTCGGCGTGGTGCCCAAGAACTTCGGGGCATTTACGTTCACGGGCGAGCACCTTGTCGCGGACACGCAGTACATCTGCGTGCCGAAGGGCAACTCGCCGGAGATGCTCGGGTTGGTCCTCGATCTGATCGCGTGGACGCTGCGGCCGGACCAGCAGGCCAAGGTGTACGACACCGGATACTTCTATCCCGGGCCGGCCGTCAAGGGCGTGACGCTGGCGATGGCGCCGAAAGACAGTCAGGACACGCTCGCCCCGGTCCGGCGTAAGTCGTTTGACGATTTGATTCGGAGCCAGCCGATCGAGATTCCGCTCGATCCCGACAAGCTCGTGCAGGCGTTTCAGATTTGGGACCAACGGGTCGGCGCGAACAAACTCAAGTGACCGCGCAGACGGCGATGCGGCCGTCCGGGCCGGGGGGTGAGGCGCCGGCCGCGCCCCCTGGCCGGAAGATCGGTCGCATGGAGATTCGCGGGCTGACGAAGCGGTTCGCCGACGTCGTTGCGCTCTCGGCGTTCGATCTCGACGTACACGGCGGCGAATTCATCAGTCTGCTCGGGCCCTCCGGCTGCGGCAAAAGCACCGCGCTGAACTGCCTCGCGGGCCTGGTCGACCCCGACGCGGGGCAGATCCTGCTCGACGGGGACGACCTGTCACCCGTGCCTCCGGAGCGGCGCGGGTTCGGGGTAGTGTTCCAGAGCTATGCGCTGTTCCCGCACCTGACAGTCGGGCGCAACGTGGCGTTCGGGCTCGAGATGATGGGGGTGCGGCCGGACGCGTTGAGCCGCCGCGTCGCGCAGGCACTTGCCCTCGTCCACCTCGAGGATCTGGGCGACCGGTATCCGGCGCAGCTGAGCGGCGGCCAGCAGCAGCGGGTCGCGTTGGCCCGCGCGCTGGTCATCGAACCCCGTCTCTTGCTGATGGACGAGCCCCTGAGCAACCTGGATGCGAAGCTCAGGCTGGAGATGCGCCTCGAGATCCGCCGGCTGCATCAGACCCTCGGGCTCACCACCTTCTACGTGACACACGACCAGGAGGAGGCGCTGTCGCTGTCCGACCGCATCGCGCTGATGAAGGACGGCACGCTGCGGCAGGTCGGGACGCCGGAGGACGTGTATCTCCATCCGCAGTCCTCCTTTGTGGCCAACTTTTTCGGGTACCGCAATCTCTTTCCCGTACGGGTCGAGGCGGTGCGCGGCGGCCGCGTCCACGTCGTCGCGCTGGGCGGCCTGCGGCTCGAAGGCACGGCGCGCGGGGATCTGGCCGCGGGCGCCGAGGCCGTCGCAGCGGTGCGGCCGGAGGACGTGGTGTTGCGGCCGCTTGGTGATGCGGCGGGGGGCGTGCCGGCGAGGGTCGAGTTCGCCGAGTTCATCGGCGACGCGTTCGAGTGCAGCGTGGAAACGGACACGAGTGCCCTCTTCGTCGTGCGGGCGGCCGAGCGCTGGCCGCAGGGGGCGCCCGTCGCTCTGCGCGTGGACCCGGACCGGTTGCTCGTGTTTCCCCCCGAGTGAGCGACATGCAGCGGGCGGTGCGACACCGGACGGGGGAAGGTGCGGCGGTCCCGGCGCCGCGCGCGCGCCGAGGTGGGGCCGTGTTGCTGCCGCTCCTGCCCGCGCTGCTGGTCGTCCTGATGCTCTTTATCTATCCGTTCGCATACGGTCTGATGCTGTCGCTCCATCCGCAGGGTGCCCTGGCCAAGGCCGGGGCGTTCGCGAACTACGCCGTGTTCTTCGGCGACCCACGGGAGCGGACGTCCATCTGGAACACGCTGCGGCTTGCCGTGCCCGTGACGCTGCTCGACCTTCTGATCGCGCTGCCGCTGGCGTACCGACTGCGGCGCCCGCTCCCCGGGCAGCGGGTGATCACCGGGCTGCTCGTGATCCCGATGACGCTGGGCACCGTGCTGCTCGCGGAGGGGATGATCGAGTTCTTCGGGCCGGCCGGCTGGCTCAACAAGCTCCTGCTCGCGCTCCACATCATCGGCACGCCGGTGCAGTTCGTGCACAACTACACCGGGGTGTTCCTGTCGCTCATGATCTCGGACTTCCCGGCGGTGTTCTTGGTTCTCCTCGGGTATGCGTCCGGGATCGACCCACGGCTCGAGCAGGCGGCGCGGACGCTCGGCGCCGGGTGGTGGCAGCGGCTGTTGCGCGTGACGCTCCCGCTGCTCGCGCCGGGTATCGCCGCAGCGGCTGCGCTGTCGTTCGTCGCGACGTTCTCGGTATTCCCATCGGCGGTGCTGGTCGGTCAACCCGCCGGCGAGACACGCGTCATCGCGCTCGCCGCGTGGCAGGCGGCGTACGAGCGTTTCGACTACCCGCAGGCGTCCGCGATCGCGATGGTGATGGCCGCGATCGAGCTCGTCTTCGTGGCGCTCGTGCTGGCGGCACGGAACCGTGCCTACCAGGGCCCCACGATCGGAGGACGCGGATGAACCGGTCCGTCGCGCGCCCGCGCCGCGCCCACGCGGGCGGCGGCCCGAGTTGGTGGGTGTATGCGCTCGTCGGCGCGTTTGCCGTGCTCGTGGCCGGCATCTTCCTCTCGGCGTTCCTCAACTCGATCGCCTCGACGTGGTTCGGCGGGTGGCTGCCCGACGCGTACACGACGAAGTGGTACCGGTTTGCCATTGCCGAGTTCGACCTCGGCTACGTCCTGGCGATCACGATTGTCGTGGGGTTGACCGTGACGATCGTGAGTCTCGCGCTTGGGGTGCCGGCGGCGTATGTCCTGGCGCGGCGGGCCTTTCCGGGGCGACCGCTGCTCCTGCTGTTGTTGATCCTTCCGATGCTGGTGCCCCCCATCACCTACGGGATCCCGCTGGCTGCGATGCTGTACACGGCCCGCCTCGGCGGGTCGCTTGCAGGCGTGATCATCGTGAACATCGTGCCGGCGATGCCGTTCGTGGTGCTGATCATGACGCCGTTCTTCGAGCAGATCGACCCGAACCTGGAACGGGCGGCGCGCACGCTCGGCGCGTCGCCGTGGCGGGTGTTCCGGCGCGTGCTGCTGCCGATCGCCCTCCCCGGCGTGCTCGCGGCGGGGCTGTTGATCCTCGTGCGGGCGATCGCGCTGTTCGAGCTGACGTTCCTCGTGTCTGGGGCCAAGAGCCAGACGCTCGTCGTCGCGCTTTACTACGCGGCGTTCGCGGCGGGGATCCGGCCGAGCCAAGCGATCGACGCGATGGCCGTCGTCTACATGGTCACCGGCCTTGCGCTGCTGCTGACGGCGCTCCGATTCATCAATCCCGTCAACATGGTGATCCGCGTCAGGCAGTGACGTTGCGTGCCGCCGAGTCCGGCGTTCGTTGAAACCCCTCCAGGCGTTTGCTATGCTTTTCGCGTGATGCCGCGATGACACACGGACGAGTGCCCCGTTCCGCGGACGGCCTGCTCGGCTGGGCCTGCTTCGCGACGATGCTGCTCGCCCTCTACGGCGCGTTCGTGTACGCTCAGCGCGAAGCGGTGATGGGGGACATCCAGCGCATCTTCTACGTGCACCTGCCGCTCGCGTGGGTGGGCTTCGTCGCGTTCGGCCACGCGTGCTGGGCTGGGGTGCGCTACCTGCGAACCGGCCGGCGGGAGTGGGACGTGGCAAGCGCGTCCGCGGCGGAGATCGGCGTCCTGTTTGCGACGTTGGTGATCATCACGGGATCCCTGTGGGCACGCCCGGTGTGGGGGACGTGGTGGACGTGGGACCCGCAGCTCGTGACGTACCTCATTCTGTGGCTGATCTACACCGGCTATCTCGTGCTGCGCGCGGCCGCCGGCGACGACCCACGGCAGGCTCGGTTTGCGGCCGTGTTCGCGATCGTCGGGTTCGTGGACGTGCCGCTCGTCTGGCTGTCGGCGCGCTACCTGCGCGCGCTCAGCCCCGTGATCTTCACCACGCACAGCGTCGGGCTCGCCCCGTCGATGGCGTGGGCGCTGCTCGCCGGCCTGGCGGCGTGGAGCCTCTTCTACGTGGTGCTCGTGCGTGCGCGGATCCGGCTCGGCATGCTCGAAACTCGGCTGCAGGCGTTCGCCGACGAAGGCGCGTGAGCGCATGACGTACCTGTTCTGGGCGTTTGCGGTCGTGTGGATCGGGCTGTTCATCTATGTGTACGGGCTCGTGCAGCGGAGCCGGCGGCTCGAACGGGAGCTTGGGGAGCTGATCGAACGGTCGCGCTCAGGCGGTACCCCGCCGCGGGCGGGCGCGTCCTCGCACGGAACCGGGCTGCGCGGATGAGCGCGCAGGCGCCGGGCGCGGCCTCGCAGGTGGGGGCGTCCGTGGGCGGGGCGGCATGAAACACGGCGTGCGGCGCACGGTCGTGTTCGTAACGGGCGCCGTGGCGATTGTGCTGTCGCTCGCGTATCTCGTGTACGGGGGCATCCAGCAGGGAGCCACGTATTGGGTCACGGTCGGCGAACTCGAGCAGCGCGCGCCGGGCACGGCGACGGACCGCGTGCGGCTCGGCGGTACCGTGGCGCCCGGCACGATCCGGTGGGACGCGGCGCACCGGCACCTGCGATTTGTGGTCACGGACGGGCAACACGCGCTGCCCGTGACCTACGCCGGCGTGGTGCCGGATATCTTCGCGGAGGGCCGCCAGGTGGTTGTGGAAGGGAGCCTCGACCGCAGCGGGACGTTCGACGCCACCACCCTGCTCGCGAAATGTCCGACGAAGTACAATCCGGCGGATCCGAAGACGCCGCAATGACCGCGGCCGCGACCCGTGGCTGACCTCGGCCGGTTTTCGCTGCTCGGCGCGCTGGTCCTCGCGCTGTACGCGATGGTCGCGGCGGCGCTCGGCGCGCGCGCCCGTCGCCCGGAAATCGTCCGGAGCGCGTCCCGCGCGCTCGTCGCGGTTGCCGCCCTCGAAGGCGTGGCGGCCGCAGTGCTGTGGACGGCGCTCGGCACGCGCGACTACGCGTTTCAGTACGTCGTGTCGCACGTCAGCGACGCCCAGCCGTTCTTCTACGACCTGACGTCGTTTTGGGGCGGGATGGAGGGCTCGCTCCTGTTGTGGGCGTTGCTGCTCTCCGGGTACACGCTGCTGGCGCTGCGGAGCGTCGGGCGGCAGCGGCCGCCGCTGCTGCCGGGGCTGGTCGCCGTGTGCGCCGGCGTTTCGGTGTTCTTCCTGTTCATGCTGGCGTTCATCACGCCGCCGTTTGCGACGTCGTCGTTCCCGCCGGCCGACGGCCGCGGCATGAACCCGCTGCTGCTGAACCCGTGGATGGCGATTCACCCGCCGACCCTCTACCTGGGGTTCGTGGGGCTGACCGTGCCGTTCGCGATCGTGATCGCGGCGCTCCTCTCGGGGCCGTCGGGGGACGCGGGCGTGCTGCTGGCGCGGCGGTGGATGCTGTGGGCGTGGTACTGCCTGACCATGGGCCTGATGTTCGGGGCCAAGTGGTCGTATGTCGTGCTGGGGTGGGGCGGGTACTGGGCGTGGGACCCGGTCGAGAACGCCGCCCTGATGCCGTGGCTCGTGGCGACGGCGTTTCTCCACTCGGTGATGATTCAGGAGCGCCGCGAGATGCTGACGCGGTGGAACGTGGTGCTCGTCATCCTCGCGTTCGGGCTGTCGATCTTCGGGACGTTCCTGACGCGCAGCGGCGTGCTGAGCAGCATCCACTCGTTCACCCAGTCTCCGCTCGGCGCGTTCTTCCTGGGGTTCCTGGCGCTGGCGCTGCTGGTCGCGTTCGGCCTCGCCGCGTGGCGGTGGGACGAGCTGCGCAGCCGGAACGAGCTGGACGCGACGCTGTCGCGCGAGAGCGCGTTCCTGTTGAACAATGTGCTGTTCCTCGCCGTCGCGTTCTCGGTGTTCCTCGGGACGGTGTTCCCGATCGTGTCGGCCGTGCTGACGGGCCGGGCGATCAACGTGGGCCCGCCGTTCTTCGACCACATCGTCGTGCCGATCGCGTTCGGTCTCCTCGTGCTGATGGGGATCGGGCCGCTGATCGCGTGGCGGCGTGCGTCCGCGGACACCCTGCGGCGCAACATTCAGCTCCCCGCGGCAGCCGGGGTCGTGCTCGGGGTCGTGCTCCTCGCCGCGGGCGTGCGCGCCCCCGGGGCGGTGTTGGCGTTCGTGCTGTGCGGGTTCGTCGCGGCGACGGTCGCGGCGGAGGGGGTGCGGGGCGTCCGCGTGCGGCGCGCCCACCGCGCCGAGGGCCCGGTGCGCGCGCTCGTGGCGCTCGTCGCGCACAACCGGCGCCGCTACGGCGGATACATCGTGCACCTCGGGATCCTACTGTTGTTCTGCGGGGTCACGGGGTCCTCGGTGTTCTCGACGCAACGCGTCGCGACGCTGGCGCCCGGCGAGACGGCGGCCGTCGGCGAGTACCGGGTGCGGTTCGACGGTCTGTCGCAGTCCACCCGGGCCGGCGCGCTCGTGATCGCCGCGGCGCTGCGCGTCTTCGAGGGGACCCGCGATCTCGGGCCGTTCGCGGCGCGGCGAAGCCTCTATCTCGCGGGCGACGCCACGACCGACGTCGCGCTCCGCAGTACCCCGCGCGACGACCTGTACGTGATTCTCGCCGGATGGACCCAGGACGGCCGGGCGACGCTGCGGCTGCTCGTCAACCCGCTGGTCTCGTGGATGTGGGCGGGCGGGCTGGTGGTGACGCTCGGGGCCGTCATCGCGATGATCCCGGAGCGGCGCGCGGTCCCGGAGGGCGCGCCGGCGTTCCGCGGCGCGTGGAGCGCCGGCGAGTGACGCTGGGGGTGGCGCTCGTCGTCCTGGCGTGCGCGGCGGCGGCGTTCGTCCTGGCGCCGCTGTGGCGGCCCGCGGCCGCGCCGGCGTGGGAGGCCGAGCGCGACCGGTTGTTGCACGCGCGCGAGGCGGCGTATCGGGCGCTGCGGGAAATCGAGCTCGATCGCGACACCGGCAAGCTGGACGAGGCGGACTACGCCGCGCTCCGCGCGCGGTATCAGGCCGAGGCGGTCGCCGTGCTGCGCCGCCTCGATGCGCTTGCCGCGGACCGCGCGGCGCCTGCCGGAGCGGAGCGGCCGACCTGAGGCGCAGGGTGCCAGACGCGCGCGCGTCGCTGCGTCCTTCACGAAGGGGGGCCGGAACGGCCCTCCTTCTGTGCGTCGCGGCGTCGCTGTGGGTCCCTTCGGGGGCCGCGGCGCCGTCCGGCGCGGTCGCCCCCGAGGCGGGCCCCATCGGAGGGATCCAGGGCGCGGTCGTGCAGCACACCCCCCCGGTGCACCCGCTCGGCAGCCAGCCGGTGAGCCTCGAGATCGTGGAGCGCGGCTCGTCCTCGGAGCGGCGGACGGTCACCGACAACGCCGGCCGATTCTCGTTCCGGGCGCTGCCGGTCGGCGGCGTGCGCGTGTTTCTTGTGCGGACCGCGTACGGCGGCGTGCCGTATGAGACGCGCGTGCTCCTGACGCCTGCCGCGCCGACGCGCACAGTTGAGCTCGCTGTGTACGAGTCCACGCGTGACCGCACGATCGTCCGCGGCACCGTGATGTTCGCGGTCGTGGACACGGTGCGCGGGGCGGTGCGCGTCAGCGTGGTCCAGCGCCTCGTGAACGGTAGCGACCGCGCGGTCCTCGTCACCGAGGACGATCCGCTCGTGTTTCCGTTGCCGCGTGGCGCGGAGGCGGTCGAGTTCATCGGAGGCTGGCGCGCCCCCCGGCTCACCGATCGCGCCATCACGGACACGATCCCGGTGCTGCCGGGCGCGATGCAGGTCGGGTACGCGTTCGGCCTGGAGCCGCGCACCCGCCGGTTCGCCTGGCCCTGGGTGCTGCCGTACGGTGCGACCGACGTCGAGGTGCTGGTGGGCGATCCGTCGGTGCGGCTCTCCGGGCCGGGGTTTCGCGCCGGGGCCGAGGTGACGGACGCGGGCCGGCGCTTCGCGCGCTGGTCGGCTGGCCCGGTGCCGGCCGGCGGGCAGCTCACAATCACGCTCGACGGGCTGCCCGCGTCAGACGATCGCTGGCCGATCGCGGCCGCGTCGGTGCTCGCCGTGCTGCTGCTCGCGGGCGTCGCGGTCGCGCTCGCGCGCCGTCCGGTCGCGGCGACGTGAGGCGCGCCCCGAACCGCCTTGGAACCGCGTCACAGCCTGCGGCGCGCAGGGAGCCGTCCCGCCCAGCGGGAAGGAGAGAATCAGGACGCCGTGGAACCAGAGAGTCCCGCGTGCGTTTTTACCTGGAGCCGCGCCGGTCGCGTGAGGCCACGACGGCGTGGTTCTGTGTTGCCGTATACAGCCTGCGCCCATGGGCGTGGAAGAGAGGGCCTGCATGCTGAGAGGGTTCGGCCGGACGCGTCCGGCTGCCTTGTTGCTGGTGATCGCGGCCGCGGTCGTGGTCGCCGGTTGCCAACCCCGGACCGGACTTCAGGGCACCCGGACGCCCATGACCCTCCCGCCGGCGGAGAATGTCGAGACGCCGCTCGTGGCGGACGAGAACGACCGGCCGATCGTGCCGGACGCGATCACGGGCAAGCAGGTGTACGGGCAGAACTGCGCGGTGTGCCACGGGATGGACGGGCACGGCAACGGGCCGATGGCGCCGACGCTCGTCGAGCCCCAACACGACGTACTGGCGCTGGTGGTCGGCTTGTTCGGGATCACGATCCACCGCCCGACGGTGCCGAGCAAGCCCGCCGATTTCCACAACCGCGATTTGGAGAGCGTAATCACCCCGGCGATCATGTTCCAGACCGTCACGGATGGGCGGGCGTACACCGCGATGCCGGCGTTCGGGCCCGAGGCCTCGTTCGGCGCCAACAAGCAGCAGACACTGACGAACGCTGAGCGGTGGGACGCGAACGTGTACGAGATGATGTTCCGGACCACGCCCGAGGGGTTGAGCGCGGGCAAGCGTCTGTACGAAGCGCAGTGCGCGCAGTGCCACGGCGTCAACGGCGACGGCAAGGGCCCGCGCCGCCAGGAGATGGCGGCGCAGATCTGGTCGTGGTCGCGCAACGAAGGGCCGGGTATCTTTACCGACATCAACTACATGGTGCAGCGCAACGGGGCGGACCTCACGAACGCGATCCTCGACGGCGGCGGACCGATGCCGAGCTATCGGGGCAAGCTGAGCACGGCCGAGGTCAACAACCTCGTGGACTACGTCTACACCTTCTTCTACAAGCACCCGCCGATCAAGTAGGGACAAGCGGCGGGACGTGACGCAGGGGGAGCGGATCGGATGAAATTCGACAGGCGGAGCGTGCTCAAGGCGCTGACGGCGATCCCGGTGATCGGGGGCCTCGTCGCGATCCTCTCGCCGCTGTTCCGGTACCTGAAGCCGAACGACAAGCCCTGGGGCATCTTCACGATCGCGCCCGACCTGCCGCAGGGTGGCGCTCAGGTGATTGGGAAGGTCTCCCAGCTCGCGAAGCCGTGGGACTCCTTCTACTTCACCTACGTGCAGAAGTTCGTCCAGTACACACCGGACGGGGAGGAGGCCAGCAACGTTCCCGGCGTGGCGGTCCGGCTCCCGAAGAAGGTGAAGTTCGTGAACAGTGAGGGCTTCGTCGGCTTCAACGGGGAGACCGACATCGTGCTGTTCTCCCGCATTTGCCCGCATCTCGGGTGCATCTACAACTACGTGTCCGACTACCACGAGGTCTCGGCCGGGTACGGCGGCTTTACGCCGCCCAACTGGGAACAGCACGCGCTGATGGCGTGTCCGTGTCACTTCAGTATTTACGATCCCGAGTACCCCGACAACCCCGGAAACGTGATCTCCGGTCCGGCGCCACGGGGCGCACGCTACTTCAAGTTCGAGATTCGCGGGGACGACATCGTCGTCACCGGGGCCGAGGTGGGGGCGATCGCGCAGTGCCGGCCCACGGACCCGGCGGCGCCGCAAGGCGCGTAGGCGGCGGGCGGCCCAGCGGGCCCACGGCGGGAGGTTGGAGGTAAGCGGTGGAGGCGGTACTCGCAAACCTGAAGGAATGGTTCCAGGACCGCAAGCAGCACCTGGACCTCTTCGACGAAACGAAGACGGCGCGCCAGGACAACCCCCTGTACATTCTGGGGAGCCTGGTCTGGTTGTCGTGGATGGTCGTGATCGTCTCCGGGGTCGTGCTGATGCTGTGGTACATCCCGACGACGACCGGCGCGTACCGCTCGATCGAGCACATCACCTACGACATCCCCTTCGGCTGGCTGGTGCGCGGGCTCCACAAATACGGCGGTGACATGCTGATCACGTGCATCACGCTGCGGATCTACCGCATGTACTTCGCCGGCGAGTACAAGAAGCCGGGCGAGCTCACGTGGATGATCCTGTTCGCGTCGCTCGTGCTGGCGATGATCTCGGGCGTCACCGGGTACACGCTGGAGTGGAACCAGCGGGCGTTCTGGGCGGCGAAGGTGATCTTGACCGTGCCGACATACTACGACGAGATCCCGATCCTCGGAAACCTCGGCCTGGGCCACGCGACCGCGTACATCTTTCTTGGCGGGCCGGCGCTCGGCCAGGGCACGCTGACCCGGTTCTACGCGATCCACTTCGGGATCTCGATCGTCCTCGCGATCGTGGCGGAGACGTTCTTCTACCGGACGCGCCGCCGCCACCTCAATCTCTCGGCGTTCGCGATCGTGCTCGTGCTGAGTTTCCTCGCGTTCGTGAGCTTCACCAACCTGCCGGACCTCGGCCAGTGGGCGAACAACAACCGAACGCCGCTGCCCGTGCTTTCGGACTGGTACTTCCTCGCGCTGTACCAGGTCGTGAAATACATGCCGCCGTTGTGGGCCGGCGTCGCGCCAGCGCTGCTGATTGGGTACGGCATGCTCGTGCCGTTTCTCGACCGCACGAAGGAGACGCTGCCGACGCAGCGCCCGCTGTTCTTCGTCGTCGGCGTGCTCGCGCTCGTGTACTGGATCGGGTTCAGCGCGCTCATTATGCTGAACATCGCCGTGATCTCCCGGGATCCGCCGTTCATCTGGGGCATCACCGTCCTCGTGATGCTCGCGGCGTTTCTGTGGGAGTTGAGCTACCGCCGCGGCCGGGCCAGGCGCGCGGCCGCGGCGGGGACCGGCGGACGCCCGGCGGCGCGGCCCGCCGGGGCGTCGTAGGCCGTGCGGCGCAAGCTCCTGTTCTATGCGCTCCTCGCCGCGGCGACGCTGGGGCTCAGCGAGTTTCTCTCGGCGTGGCGCGCGTGGCGTGCGGCGCCGACGATCGACGCCGCCGCGGCGGTCGTCGCCCTCGCGGCCGGCCTCGTCGTGGTGATGCTGTGGCTCGGGTTCGTACTGTACGAGGTGGACCGCGCGGCCGGGCGGGTGCGCCGTCGGGTGGGCCTGTACGAGTGGGTGCTGGCGCGGCGCGACGCGGCGGGACGCCACGCCACGACGTGGCCGGCCGCCCACCCGTCGGCCGGGCCGGGTAGGGGGAGGTGATCGGCATGGCCGACCGGGCGTCGATCTACGGAACGTGGATCGCGATTCTGTCGCTGGTGAGCCTGGTGTGCATCGTTGGGATCGTCTGGGGCGAGCTCACGAATCACCCGCTGTTGGGGGGGAGCTTGATCGGGGTGATCCTGCTCGCGTACTCGTTCATCCTGTTGTTCCTGCGCAAGGGAGGGTTTACGGGTGTATAGACGGCTGCTCGGCCGGTTGCTCGACGCCACGCTTCGGCTGGACACCGTCGTCGCGCGGGTGTACCCGGAGGACTTCAACCCGCTCTACTACACCGGCGGCCTCGCCAACCTGTTCCTCACGGTGCTGATCCTGTCGGGCATCTTCCTGTTCCTGTACTACGCCCCGTCGTTCGACCAAGCCTACACGTCGGTGCAGTTCCTGACGGTCGACGTCCCGTACGGCCAGATCATCCGCGGCATCCACCGGTACGCGGCCGACGGGTTCATGATCGTGATCCTCCTGCACTTCTTCCGCAACTGGTTCACCGAGCGGTTTCGGTTCTCCCGGGACGAACCGTGGATCAGCGGTATGATGCTGCTCCTCTTCGCGGGGTTCATCGGCGTGACGGGCTACGTGCTCGTCTGGGACCAGCGTAGCGCGGCGCTCGTGGCAATGACCGCGAACGCGGCCGGGCAGGTGCCGCTCGTCGGCGGGTGGCTGCGCCACGCGCTGTTCGGCGGCGAAGGCCTGACGAACCTGCTCTTGCCCCGGATCCTGTTCCTCCACGTCGGACCCGCAGTCGGCCTGTACGTCTTCCTCTGGTGGCACTACACGCGTATCCGCCATCCTAAGGTGTGGCCGCCCGCCGTGTGGACCCTGTTCGCGCTCGGGTTCGTGCTGTTGCTGACCGGGCTCATCCCGGTCAGCAGCCAGGCGCCGGCGTCGGCGCTGCACACGCCGACCGATCTGGCGGTCGACTGGCTGTTCCTGACACCGTACTGGGCCATGCGGTTCCTGCCGCCGCTGGTGCTGATCGCGCTCGCCGTCGTGATCGTGGCGTACGGCCTCTATATCCCGTACCAGCTTCCCGAGACCCGTAAGGAGCTCGGCATCAAGGACTCGGGCGTCGCGCAGGTGATCGACGCGAACTGCACGGGGTGCGAGCTGTGCTACTACGACTGCCCGTACAACGCCATCGTGATGGTGCCGACTCCCAATCCGGGCGTGACAAAAGCCGCGCAGGCGCGCAAGCTGCGGGCGGTCATCCTCGAGTCGCGATGCGTCGAGTGCGGGATCTGCGTCGGGGCGTGCCCGTTCGAGGCGCTCGAACTTCCGCGGTTTCTCCAAAAGGATATTCAGGAGAAGGTGCTGAGCGCATGCCGGAGCTAGCCGATCGTCCACAACCCATGCCCGCCGCGGGCCGGGGTCCCAAGATCGTCGGGTTCCTCTGCGACTGGTCGGTTGCGTCCGATGGGGTGACGCGCGAGGACGGAACGATGCGGGACCTCCCGAACGTCACCCTGATCAAGATCCCGTGCTCCGGGTTCACGCGGCCGGCGTGGCTGGAGTTCGCGCTGCGAAACGGCGCCGACGGGGCGTTCGTCTGCGGGTGCCCGCTTGGCGACTGCTTCAACCGGCTCGGCAACAACCTGATCGGGGACCGGGTCGAGCAGCTGCGGCGCCGGTTGGAGCGGCAGAAGATCAATCCCGAGCGCATCGGGGCGCTGTTTTACGGCAAGCACGCCGCGGCCGAGTTTGTCGAGGCCGTCCGCGCGTTCAGCCAGCGGATCGCGAGCATGCCCGGTCCCGCGATCCCGCCGGCGAGGAGGCCGGCGGCCCCGGCCGGCGGACCACCCGGCGGCGCGGCGCCGGCGCAGGGGGGGGCGTGATGGCGGAACGTCGTTCGTCGAGCGCGTCGCAGGGGCCGAGCGTCTCAGTCGTGTACTGGCGATACCTGATCTTCTGGCTGTTGTTGTTCGGCCTCCTGTTCTTCGTGTCATTCTACGGCGTCGTCGCGGACGTGTAGCCGGAGGGTCGCGAGGCGCCCGCGCGCCACCGCACCCGGGCGCTCCGGGGCGCCGGCCACTCCAGGGAAACCCGGCGGGCGGCGAGAACACACCATCCGATGGAACTCGGCCAAATCTACTCGCCCGTTCAGGGCGATCTCGAGGCGCTGGACGGGCGTCTGCGGGCGGAGTTGACGAGCGACGACCCGTTTATCGGGGACCTCGTCGCGCACGTGCTGCGCACCCACGGCAAGATGGTCCGTCCGGCGTTGGTCTGCCTCAGCGCGCTCGCGTGCGCCGGCGGCGAACGGCGGCCGCCGGACCGCGTGGGGCGGCTCGAGATTGCCGGCGCCGTCGAGCTGATCCACGTCGCGTCGCTGGTGCACGACGACGTCATCGACACCGCGGACCTGCGCCGGGGCCAGGCGACCGTGAACTCGGTGTGGGGCAATCAGGTGGCCGTGTTGTTGGGCGACTACTTGTTCAGCAAGGCGTTTCACATGCTCGCGCGGTTGCGGCAGGCCGATCTCGCCGCCGCGATGGCGTGGGCCACGGTGCGGATGAGCCAGGCGGAGATCAAGCAGATCAAGTACGGCAACACGCCGCACACCGACGAGACGATCTACTTCGACATCATCGAGGGCAAGACGGCCCAGTTGATGAGCGCGGCGTGCCGGTGCGGAGCGATGACCGCCGGCGCGGGCGAGGACGAGGCCGCAGCGCTCGCGGCGTTCGGCCTCGAGTGGGGGATGGCATTTCAGATCACCGACGACGCCCTGGACCTGACGGCGAGCGCGTCGAGCCTCGGCAAACCCATCGGCAGCGACATCCAGACCGGCAAGGTGACGCTGCCGATCATCCACGCGCTGCTCCGCGCGCCGGAGGCGGATCGGCGGCACCTGGAGGCGGTGTTGACGCGGACGAACGGCGACGCGCGGGAGGATCCCACCGCGGATGTCCGCGAGATTCTGGCTCGGTGCGGTGCCGTGGACTACGCGCTGGATGTCGCGCGCGCGCGCGCGGACCGCGCCGCGGCGGCGCTTGGGCGCCTGCGCGACTCGCCCGCCCGCTCGAGCCTGCACGGGCTCGTCGAGTTCGTCACGGTGCGGACTCGTTAAGGCAATCCCGCCATGACGCGTCGAGCCCCGGCGACGGTCACGATGACCTCTCCTCCGGCGGGCGTCCGCGCGGACGACGCGGCCCGCCCGTGGCAGCGGCTGCGCGACGTCCTGTTCCGCGTGGCGGTGCAGACGACGAGCGCGCACCTCGCCCGCGCGCGTGACACGATCGTCACGGCGTGGCAGGCGTCGCTGCGCCGACGCGTGCCCCGGTACCACGACGTCGTCGAGACCGCGGCGTGGGGCGCCGACGGGTTGCGGGTGGTGCTGGAGGTCGCGCGCGCGTGGACGGCGGAGGAGAAAGCGCTTGCCCGCGACGCAGTGTTCCGGACCGCGCGCGCGGTCGCGGGAGAGCAACTCCGGCGGGGCTTCTCGCTCGAGGAGATCCAGCAGGCGCTCGCCCTGTTCCGGCTCGCCGTCCTGGCGGAGATCCAGCGCATGCTGCGCCGGCGACTGTGGCTCGCGTTCCCCTGGGACGTGATGCGCGTCGCCGACCGGATCAACGAGGCGATCGATCTGGAGATGCTGGCGATCGGGCAGGCGTACCTCGACGAGCGCGCGGGGGTCATTCATCGGCGCGAACAGGAACTGGTGGCCGGGAACGAGCAGCTGCGGACGCTGCTCCAAGAGATGCACCACCGCATCAAGAACAACCTCCAAACCCTCGCCGACCTGCTCTATCTCGAGGGGCGCGAGGCGGGATCGCCGGAGGTCGCGAGCCGCCTGCGGGACAGCCTGGCGCGGGTGAAGAGCATCGCGACGGTCCACCGCCTGCTGTCGCTGGACCACATCGGCGAGGCCGACGGCCGACGGCTCGCCGAAGCGATCGCGGAGACCGTGTGCCGCGACCTCGGCGCGCCGGGGACGTACCTCGACGTGCGCGTGGACGGCCCATCCGTCTTGTTGCCGAGCAAGCAGGCGACCTCGCTCGCCCTGGTGCTGGGCGAGTTGCTGACGAACGCGATCGAGCACGCCTTCGTCGGGCGTACGCGGGGCGCGGTGCTGATCACGCTCCACGAGCGCGGGGGCGAGGTCACGGTAGTCGTGCGCGACGACGGCGTGGGGCTGCCCGCCGAGCTGGACCCCCAGCAGGTCGAGTCCCTCGGGCTGTCCATTGTGCGCACCCTCGTCTCCCGCGATCTGCGCGGACGGCTCCGGATGTGGGTGGACGGCGGGACGATCGCGGAGGTCGCATTCCGCCGATGATGCCCCGCCCCAGGATCCTGATCGCGGACGACGAGGCGATTCGCCTGATCGCCCTGCGCACCCAGCTCACCACGCTGGGGATGGAGGTCGTCGGCGAGGCGACGACGGGGCGCGAGGCCGTGGCGCTTGCGCGCGAGACCGCGCCGGACCTGGTGGTCCTGGACATCAAGATGCCAGAGATGGATGGGATCGAAGCCGCGCGCCAGATCAGCAGCGCGCAATCGGTGCCGATCATCCTGCTGACCGCCTACTCCGATCAGGCGCTGATCGAACGCGCCGCCGCGGCCGGGGTGTTCGCGTACCTCGTCAAGCCGGTCGCCGAAGAGGACCTGCTGCCGGCGATCCTGACGGCGCGCACACGGTTCGCCGAATTTCAGGAACTGCGCAAGGAGGTCGCCACGCTGTCCGAGGCGCTCGAGGCGCGCAAGGTGATCGAGCGCGCCAAGGGGATCCTGATGGATCGTCTGCGCATCAGCGAGGCGGAGGCATTCCGGCGGATGCAGATCCAGAGCCAGCGCGAGAACAAGCGCCTCGTGGAGATCGCGCGGGCGATCATCACGGCGCATCCGATGCTGTAGCGGCGCTTCGTACCTCTGCGAGCGTGCGCCACGGGTCCGGCGGCTGGGCTCGAACCGCCGTGAGGAACGCCGGGCGCGCCACGCTCGCTTCTTTCAAATGGTGTATAATCAGGCCGGAGGTGCGCTATGGGACCGAAATTTTGGGAGCTAATCATCGTGCTGGCGATCATCATCCTCCTGTTTGGACCGAGCCGGCTCGCGGGCCTCGGCGGAGCGGTGGGGAAGGCCATGCGCGAGTTTAAGGACGCGACGAAGCCCGAGGACCCGAAGTCGTCGACATCAGACAAAAGCGCCGGGGAGAAGAGCTGACCGGCGAGGTCGCGGGCTCGGAGGGGGCGGCGAAGCGACCTCGGGCGTGGAGGACGCGAGGCCGGGGAGCGGTCGCGGGCCGCTCCCTTTTGCGTTGCCCGACGGCGGCCGGTCGGCCGTCGTCGGGCTGGCCGGTCGGGTGGGGCGAGGGGGTGAAGGGTGGCACCGGTTGCCAAGCGGACGCGCGAACCGTGGTGGATCTTGGTCGTGATCATCATCGCGGGGGCCATGCTGGGCAGCGTGTTCGCCGACGCCGTCGGGCAGTTTACGTATCTGGCGCCGATCGGTCACTCGGTGGCGTTTGGCGTGGACCCTCCCGTCACGCTGGACCTCCGTGTCTTCACGATCACGCTCGGGCTGACGGTCCGATTGAACGTTGCGATCGTGGTTGGTATAATCGTCGCGATCTACTTGTTCCGCGCGCTATGAGCGCGGGGGGTAGGGGTTGAGGGGGTGAGGGCGGCGCGCGTTCACACGCCGACCTTGCCCCGTTGTCGTTCCATCGCGCGGGCTCGCCGGTCGTGACGGGCCGGCCGGGGGTCTGCGATCTCGGGCTCTCGGGTGCTGCGCTGCGTGAGCGACGACGCCGGATCGTGGATCTCCCCGAGGAGATCCGTCCTCGTGAGCGGCTGCTGCGGCACGGCGCCGGCGCGCTCAGCAGCGCGGAGTTGCTCGCCGTTCTTCTCCGTACGGGTTTCCGCGACCACGGTGCCCTGGAGGTCGCGGCCGCCCTCTTGGGGAACCATGGGACGCTGGATCGCCTCGCCGGCGCCACGCCGGTCGAGTTGTGCAGGACGCCCGGCGTGGGCGAGGTTAAAGCCCTCCACCTCCTAGCTGCGTTCGAGTTGGGGCGCCGGTTGCGGGCACTGCCGCCGCGGACGCGGCCGGTCGTGCGCCGACCTGCCGACGCGGCGGCGCTGGTTGTCGACGCGTTGCGGTTCTGCGAGACGGAGCAATGTTGGGTGCTGCTACTCAATACGCGGCACGAGGTGATCGACCGGGTGGAGCTGACGCGGGGCGGGTTGGCGAGCTCCCCGGTCCATCCCCGGGAGGTGTTTCGGGCCGCCGTCCGCGGAGGCGCTGCGGCGGTGATTTTGGTGCATAATCATCCATCGGGCGATCCGGCACCGAGCCGATCCGACCTGGCGCTGACCGCGCGGCTGTGCCGAGCCGGGCGGCTGATGGGGATTCCCGTGCTGGACCACCTGATCGTCGGGGACGGTCGGTACGTGAGCCTCCGCGAGCGGGGTGGTCCGTTCGACCCGGCGCCGGGAGCGCCGCGCGCGCCGCGGAAGAGGGGGGCCGGGCCAGCGGGGGGCCCGAGAGGAGCGTGAGGGAATGATCTTCAACGGCTTGTTCGGCCGGTTCACCCGCGACATGGGAGTGGACCTCGGGACCGCCAACACCCTGGTGTACGTGCGGCGGGAGGGGATCGTGCTGCGGGAGCCGTCCGTGGTCGCGCGGAGGGTGGACGGCGGCGAGGTGCTGGCCGTCGGCGACGAGGCCAAGAAGATGATCGGCCGCACGCCCGGAGACATCATCGCGACCCGCCCGCTCAGAGACGGCGTGATCGCCGACTTCGACACGACCGCCTCGATGCTGTCGTACTTCATCAAGCGCGGCCTCCGGGGGCGGAGTCTGTTGCGGCCCCGGGTGATCGTTGGGATTCCGAGTGGCGTCACCGAGGTGGAGAAGCGCGCCGTGATCGACGCGACGCTCCAAGCCGGCGCGCGGGAAGCGTACCTGATCGAGGAACCGATGGCCGCCGCGATCGGCGCGGGGCTTCCCGTGTCGGAGCCGGTGGGGAGCATGGTCGTCGATATCGGAGGCGGGACGACCGAGGTCGCCGTGATTGCGCTCGGCGGCATCGTGACCGCCCGCAGCATCCGGGTCGCCGGTGACGAGATGGACGAATCGATTATTCAATACGCGCGGAAGGCGTACAACCTTTTGATCGGTGAGCGCACGTCCGAGGATATCAAGATCAAGATCGGCTCCGCGTACCCGCAGAAGGAGGACCAGTCGATCGAAGTCCGGGGGCGGGATTTGGTGTCGGGACTCCCGCGGACGGTGCGGATGACCGGGACGGAGATCCGCGAGGCGATGGCGGAGCCGATCGCGGCCATCGTCGAGGCGGTGAAGATGACCTTGGAGCGAACCCCGCCGGAACTGGCCGCGGACATCGTGGACCGCGGTATCATCATGGCGGGAGGCGGCGCGCTGCTCCGCGGGCTCGACCGGCTACTCGGCGAGGAGACCGGCATGCCGGTGATGATCACCGACGACCCCCTCAGCAGCGTCGTGCTCGGGACCGGGCGCGCGCTCGAAGAGATCGAGACGCTCAAGAAAGTCCTGGTCACGAGCAAGCGGATGTAGGCCACAGCGTGTTCTCGTCCGCGCTGCTCCGCCACCGACGGCTCATCGTGTTCTTGACGCTGAGCGTCGTCGCGCTCGCCGTCTTGACCGAGCAGGTGCGGACGCCCGACCGCCGCCGGGTGGGGTGGGTGGGCGAGGCCGTGGAGTTCGCGCTTGCGCCGGCCGCCACGGTGCTGTCGCGGATTGGCGGCGCGGTGTCCGGCGCGTGGTCGCTTCTGAATGAGATCGGGGCCCTGCGCACCGAGAACGCGCGTCTCCGCGCCGAGGTCGGGCAGTTGCGCGAGGAGAACGCCGGACTCCGCCCGGCCGCGCAGGAGAACGCGCGGCTCGGAGCGCTGCTCGGCTTCAAGGAGCACCAGCCGTACCAGACCGTGGCGACTCGGGTGATCGGCCGCGAGCCGAGCGACTGGTTCTCCACGGTGCTCGTCGACCGCGGCACGCTCACGGGCGTCCGGCGGAACGATCCCGTCGTCACCAGCGACGGCTTGGTGGGGCACGTGATCGAGACCGGGCTGACGTGGTCACGCGTACTGCTCCTCCCGGATCCGCGGAGCGCCGTCGGCGTCCTCGTGGTCCGTTCGCGCGAAGCCGGCGTCGTAGAGGGCCAGGGCTACCCCGTGCTGCACCTGAAGTACCTCGCCCGCGACGCGGACGTGCAGCCCGGAGACCAGATCGTCACGTCCGGGCTCGGACAGATCTATCCGCGCAGTCTCGTCGTCGGCACTGTGATCGGGGTCACCCACGCCGCCGGCGACATGTTTCAGGAGGCGCTGGTGCGTCCCTCCGCCGACCTCGCCCATCTGGAGGAGTTGCTGATTGTCGTCCGAGGTGGCGAACAGGTCGCGCGATGACGCGGTTCGTCGCCTACGGCATTCTGGCGCTCGCCGCGCTGGCGCTTGAAGTCACATGGTTGAGCGATATCCGGCCCGGGGGCGCGGCCGTCGACCCGCTCCTCGTCCTCGTGGTGTCGGTCGGCCTGCTGCACGGCCCGATCGAGGGCGCCGTCGCCGGCGCGGCCGCTGGGCTGATGCAGGACGTGGTGACCGGGGTGCCGCTGGGGCTTGGAATGCTCGGCAACCTCTGCGCCGGGTTCGGGGCGGGGCTCGGCGAGGGGCGGCTTTACCTGGAGGACCTCTGGCTGCCCGCGATCGCCGCGTTCACGCTGACCATCGTGCGGTATGCGGTGTGGATCGGCGCCGGTCACATGGTGAGCGTGCTCAACGTGCCCCTGACGGAGGCGGTTCGCGTCACGGCGCTGGCGGCATGTTATAATGGTATGATTGCAATTCCGGTTTTCCAATGGCTCCGCCGGCTCGACGGGGCGTTGCAGCGGCTCTCCGAACGACCGCGGTGACCGACCCCGAGCTCCGCGCCGGAACCTGTCTATCGACGTTGAGGCACCGTGTGGCGTGGTGGACCCTGCCGGGGGTGCCCCGGACCGTCCGGACGGGCGTGAGCGCCCGCCGGGCCATGACGGTCGTCCCCGATCCCGCCCCGAACCGTCCGGGGGCGAAGTTGTGGTGTGCGCCTCCGGACCGCCGGGGGGATCGCTAGATGGACCGCGAGAGCTTCGAGCGGCGCCTCGTCGTCCTGTTCGCCGTAGTCGCCGGCCTCCTCGCCGTGCTGGCCGTCCGCCTCTGGCAGGTGCAGGTCGTGCAGGGCGACTACTTCTCCCGTCTCGCGGAGGAAAACCGTCTGCGCGTCACGACACTCGCCGCGCCGCGCGGGCTCATCGTCGACCGGTCCGGTCGGCCGCTCGTCGCGAACCGTCCCGCGTTCACCGTGGCGCTGATGCCCACCGAGGTCGTCAATCCGCAGCAGGAGATCCCAGAGATCGCCCGCTTGCTGGGCCTCGATCCCGGGGACGTCTGGCAGCGGTTCACCGCGTCGCGAGGCCAGCCGTTCCAGCCCGTGCGGTTGCGTCGTGACGTGCCGAAGACGGTCGTCGCCGCCGTCGAGGAGAGCCGGATGGATCTGCCTGGCGTCCTCGTGGAGGTCGAGCCCGTGCGGGAGTACCTGTACCACGATCTCGCCGGCCATCTGCTCGGCTATCTCGGCGAGATCAGCGACGCCGACCTCCGCCAGTTGCGGGCCGACGGATACGAACCCGGCGAACTGATCGGCAAGGCGGGGGTGGAACGGGTCTACGACCGCTACCTCCGCGGGCGCAACGGCGAGCTCCGCGCCGAGGTCGACGCGATGGGCCGGTTGTCGCGGACGCTTCAGACGATCCCGGCCGTGCCGGGGGACACCCTGGTGCTCGGAATCGACCTGCCGATGCAGCAGGCCGCGGAGGCCGCGCTCGGAGACCGGCCGGGCGCCGTCGTGGCGATGGACCCCGCGACCGGTACCGTTGAGGCGTTCGCGAGTCACCCCGCGCTCGACCCGAACTTGTTCTCGGCGGGGATCCCCGCGGCGGCTTGGAGCGCGTTGTTGCGCGACCCCCGCCAACCGTTGATCGACCGCGCGGTCCAGGCCGGCTACCCGACCGGGTCGGTGTTCAAGATCGTGACCGCATCGGCGGCGTTGCAGCTCGGCGTCGTGACGGCCGACACCGAGTTCTACGATCCGGGCTACTACAACCTCGGCGGGCGGATCTTCCACGACAACCAAAACGAAGCGTTCGGTCATCTGAACTTCCTGAATGCGATCGCGGTGTCGTCAAACGTGGTGTTCTGGACGATCTCGCGGTCGGTCGGGCCCGAGCACATTTCCGAGTACGCGCACCTGTACGGGCTCGGCGCTCGCACGGGCGTCGACCTACCTGACGAGATCGCCGGCGTCGTGCCCGATCCGGCGTGGAAACGCCGCGTCTACCGTGAACCGTGGTACGCCGGGGACACGCTCAACACCGCGGTGGGGCAGGGGTATGTGCTCGTGACACCGATGCAGGCGGCCCGGATGATCGCCGCGGTGGCGAACGGCGGGACGCTCGTGACCCCGCACATCGCCGTGGAAATTCGTACGCCGTCGGGCCAGGTCATTCAGAAGATCTCGCCGCCGCCGGCGGGCGACGTGCCGCTCAGCCCGCAGACGCTGTCCGTCCTCCGGGCCGGGTTGTCCGCGGTCGTGACGCGCGGAACCGCCACCTCGATTCAGATTCCTGGCCTCGCCGTCGCGGGCAAAACGGGGACCGCGGAGAGCGCACACGGCAAGCCGTACGCGTGGTTCGTTGGCTACGCGCCGGCCGACCACCCGACGCTGGTGGTCATCGCCATGGTCGAGAACGCGGGCTACGGGGCCGAGTTCGCCGGACCCATTGTGCAGCGCGTGCTGGAAACCGCGTTCGGTCTCACGCCCGCCGCTCCGCCGGCCGGAGACCCCAAGCCATGAGTGCCGTGGGCACGGCCGCCGTCACCGCGCCGGGATCTGTGAGCGCGCGCGCCGCGCGGACTCGGCGCCTGGCGCGCAACCTCGATCCGATCCTGATTGGTACGACGGCGGCGCTCGTCGCGTTTGGACTGCTCATGGTGTACAGCACCACCCGATCCTCCCCGCATCCGTTTCTGTACACCCGCAGCCAGTTGCTCCACATCGTCATCGGCGTCGGCGTCGGGATCGTGCTGATAGCGGTCGACTACCGCACGCTCGCGTCCGCGTCGCGCTGGCTGTACGTGGCGAACCTCGGGATACTCGCCGCGGTGCTGGTCGTGGGCCGCAGCAGCCTCGGCGCGCAGCGCTGGATCCCCCTCGGACCGCTGGGACAGTTCCAGCCGTCGGAGATCGCGAAGCTCGCGATCGTCATCACGCTGGCGAAGCACATGGCCGACCGGCCCGGACCGTACCGATCGATCCGCGACCTGCTGCCGTTTCTCGGGCACGTCGCGCTGCCGATGTTCCTCATCTTCCGCCAGCCCGACCTCGGGACCGCGCTCGTGTACGGCGCGATCTTCGCGGGGATGCTGTACGCGGGGGGCGCGCGCCGCCGGGACCTCGCCGGGCTCTCGGCGGGCGCGTGCCTGCTGTTTCCGGTGCTCTGGCACCTGCTCAAGGAGTACCAGAGGCGGCGGCTCATGGTGTTCCTCGACCCCTCGCTAGACCCGCTCGGATCGGGCTATGGCATCATCCAATCGAAGATTGCCGTCGGCAGCGGGATGACCTGGGGCAAGGGGCTGTTCGCCGGGACGCAGAACGTGCTGCAGTTCGTCCCGGAGCACCACACGGACTTCATCTTCTCCGTGGTCGGCGAGGAACTGGGGTTCGTCGGCGCGCTGCTCCTCTTGACGCTGTTCCTCGTGTGGCTCTGGCGCGGCGTGCGGACCGCGGCGGTGGCCCGCGACCGGTTCGGGGCGCTCGCCGCGGCGGGGATCGTCTCGATGGTCGCCTTTCACGTGTTCGTGAACGTTGGGATGACGGTCGGGATCATGCCGATCACCGGGATCCCGCTTCCGTTCATCAGTTATGGCGGCAGTGCCCTCATGACGATGCTGTGGGCGACCGCGCTTCTCCTCAATATCGGGATGCGCCACCAGAAGATTCGGTTCTAGCAGCAAAGGAGTTTGGACGGGATGGCTAAGGAGATTCTCGCGAACGTGGACCCGTTTGAGGTGCGCGTCGCCGTGCTTGAGGACGGCGTGCTGACCGGCGTCTTGCTCGAGCGGGGTGACCCGCTCGCGGGAAACGTGTACAAGGGGCGGGTGGCGAGCGTGCTGCCCGGCATGGAGGCGGCGTTCGTGGACATCGGCCTCGAGCGGAACGCCTTCCTCCACGTCGCAGACGTACGGTCGAACCGGATCGAGGCGCACGGACAGGGCGGCGAGGATCTCGAGGATCAGATCGGACGGGGTCCGATCGCCGAGCGGCTGCGGGTGGGCCAGGAGATCCTCGTGCAGGTGACCAAGGAGCCGCGGGGGAGCAAGGGCGCGCGTGCGACGACCTACGTGGCGCTGCCGGGCCACTACCTCGTGCTGATGCCGACCGTCACGGGGATCGGGGTCAGCCGTCGCATCGAGAACGAACAGGAGCGCAAGCGTCTGCGGGCGATCGGGGAGCGGCTGCGCCCGGAAGGGATGGGCCTGATCGTCCGGACGGCGGCCGAGGGCGTCGACGAGCGGGACCTCGCCGACGACGTCCGCTTCCTGTTACAGTTGTGGTCGAAAGTCACCGAGCGCGCCGCGGCCAGCCGCGCGCCGGCCGTGCTCTACCAGGACCACGGCCTGATCCGCCGTGTGGTGCGTGATCTGTTCACCGGGGAGGTCGACCGGTTCGTCGTGGACTCCCCGCTCGAGTTCGAACGGGTCCGCGACCTGGTGGGCTCGTTCGCGCCGGAACTGCGTGAGCGCGTGCAGTTTCATGGGGGGCCGGAGCCGATCTTCGACGCCTACGGTGTGGAGCGCGAGATCGAGCGGGCGCTGCACCGGAAGGTGTGGTTGCGCAGCGGCGGGTACCTCGTCTTCGATCGGACCGAGGCCGCGACCGTGATCGACGTGAACACGGGCAAGTACGTCGGGAAGACCGACCTGGCGAGCACGATCCTCAAGACAAATCTCGAGGCCGCGCAGGAGATCGCCCGGCAGATCCGCCTCCGTGACATCGGGGGGATCATCCTGGTTGACTTCATCGACATGGATGCCGAGAAGCATCGACGCCGTGTGCTCGCGGCGCTCGCCGAGGCCGTTCGCGCCGATCGCACGAAGGTCCACGTGATCGATCTCACGCAACTCGGGCTCGTCGAGATCACCCGGAAGCGCGTCTACCAGGATCTCGAGGAGCTGATGCGGATGCCCTGTCCGTACTGTGAAGGGCGGGGTCGGGTGCTGTCCCCTCAGAGCGCGGGGGTGCGCGCCCGCCGGGAGTTGCGCCGTGCGGCCTCGACGTCGCGGGCGAAGGTGCTGATGGCGTACGTACATCCCGACGTGGCGGCCGTGCTCGAGGAGGACGCGGAGTGGCTGCGGGCGCTCGGTCGCGAGAGCGGCAAGACGATCGTCGTGCGGTCGCGTCCCGGGATGCACCTCGATCGCATCGCCGTGGCGCAAGGTGAGAGCGCCGCGGCGATGGAGCGGGCGGAGGCAAACGGGCAGGGCGCGAAACTCGGGCCGGTGTTCTGGCTGGACCCGATCCACGGCGAGGGGCTGGATCTGCCGGACGACGAGCCGCGTGAGTCCTCCGTGCTCCGGGCCGTCGGCGAGCCTGCGTCGGCGGGGGGAGGATGGTTCGTGCGCCTGTGGCGCCGCCTGGGCGGAGCCGGTGGAGTGCCGCCGGCGCCGCCGGTCGGGCGTCCGCTGCCTCGGGACGGGCGCAGGGAGCATGCCGAACCCAACCCTGCGGGGGTGGGCAGAACCCCGGGTCGTTGACACTCCAAAGAGCGCATGCTACCATTTTTGGGTTGCAAACACGTGGGGGCGTCACATGTATGCGGTAATCGATGTGGGTGGCAAGCAGGTGCGGGTGGAGGCGGGGCAGGTCGTCGAGTTGGACCGCGTGCCCGCGGATCCTGGGGCCGAGGTCACGCTCGGGCGCGTGTTGATGCTGGTGGACGGCGACACGGTGACGTGCGGCACGCCGGAGGTGTCAGGCGCCGGGGTGACGGTCACCGTGCTCGGGCACTCGCGGACGCGGAAGCTCCTCGTGGGGAAGTTCCGGCCGAAGAAGCACTACCGGCGGCGCGTTGGGCATCGGCAACCCCGCAGCCGGGTGCGGGTCGAGCGGATCACGAGCGGGCAGGGGGCCTGAGATGGCACATAAGAAGGGTGGTAGCAGTTCCCGGAACGGGCGCGACAGCAACGCCCAGCGCTTGGGCATCAAGCGGTTCGCCGGCGAGACGGTGTCCGCGGGCTCGGTGCTCGTCCGGCAGCACGGGACACGGTACCTGCCGGGCCGCAACGTCGGGCTGGGGCGCGACGACACGTTGTTCGCGCTCGCGTCTGGCGTCGTGCGGTTCGAGCGACGCGGCCGCGACGGCCGTCAGGTATCGGTGTATCCAGGCGACGCGTAGCGGGGTGCTTCGGCGCGGGCCCCGGGCTCCACGAGCCCGGGGCCCTTTTGCGTCCTCTTCCCATGTTCATTGACCGCGCACGGATCTTCGTCAAGGCCGGAGACGGCGGCAACGGTTGCGTGGCGTTCCGCCGGGAGAAGTTCGTGCCGAAGGGGGGACCGTCGGGCGGCGACGGCGGCCGCGGCGGGAGCGTCGCACTCCGGGCCGACACCGACCTGAACACGTTGTTGTCGTTCCGGTACCGCCGGCTCTTCAAGGCCGGCCGCGGCGCCCACGGGGAGGGCAGCGCGCGCGCCGGACGGTCCGGGCGCGATCTCGTGATCCCGGTGGCCCCCGGCACGATCGTGGTCGACGAAGCCACTGGCGACCGGCTCGCCGACCTCGTCGCCCCCGGGCAGGAGGTGATCGTGGCCCACGGCGGCCGGGGGGGGCGCGGCAACACACACTTCGCCACGTCGACTCGCCGCGCGCCGCGCGAGGCCGAACCGGGGACGCCGGGCGAGGAGCGGTGGCTGTTGCTGGAGCTTCGCCTGCTCGCAGACGTGGGCCTCGTGGGCCTGCCCAACGCCGGCAAATCGTCGTTGCTCGTGCGGATCTCGGCCGCGCGCCCCAAAGTGGCCGACTACCCGTTTACCACGACCGAGCCCGTGCTCGGGGTCGTACCGCTGCCCGATGCACCGGGCATCGTTGTCGCCGACATCCCCGGGCTGATCGAGGGTGCGCATCGAGGCGCGGGACTCGGCCACGAGTTTCTGCGGCACATCGCGCGCACGCGCGTGCTGGTGCACGTGGTGGATCTGAGCGGGTCGGATCCCGACGCCGCGGTGGCGACGGTGGAGCGCGAACTCGCGCTGCACGCTCCCGAGCTGACCACGCGGCCGGTGATCGTGGCCGGCAACAAGATGGATCTGCCGGACGCGCGCGGTCGGTGGGAGCGATTCGCCGCGACGATGGCGGCGCGGGGCCGCGAGGTCGTCTCGATCTCGGCCGCAACCGGCGAAGGTGTGCCGGCGCTGTTGCGCGCGGTGCGGTCGCGGCTCCAGGCCGCACCGCCGCGCGGGGCGGAGGAAGCCGCGGGCGTCGCCGAGAACACGCCCCCCGGACCTGGCGCGGCGACGTGAGTCGGTGCATGTCGGGCGACGAACGTGAGAGGTGCGTGTGAGCAGAGTCGGGGTCATGGGCGGGACGTTTGATCCCGTGCACTATGGACACTTGGTCACGGCGGGGGAGGCTCGGTGGCAGTTCGGGCTCGACCTCGTGATCTTTGTGCCGAACCGCCATCCTCCGCACAAGGACCCGCACGACGTGTCGGGACCCGAGCACCGGTATCTCATGACGTTTCTCGCGACCGTCACGAATCCGCGGTTCTTGGTCTCGCGCATGGAGATCGATCGGCCGGGACCATCCTACACCATCGACACGATCCGCGAGCTCGGGCGCGAACACCCCAGCGACGAACTGTACTACATCACCGGCGCGGACGCGCTCGGGCAGATCCTGCGCGGTGAGTGGCGGGACGCGGAGCAGTTGCTCCGATTGTGCCGGTTTATCGGCGCGAGTCGCCCCGGCTACTACCTCGATCCCGCCCAGGTGTCGGCGAGCCACCATCACGTCCGGCCGCATCTCCACAACATCCATACGATGGAGATCCCGGCGATGGCGATCAGCAGCACCGACATCCGGGCCCGCGTGCGCGAAGGCCGACCGATCACCTATCTCGTGCCCGAAGCCGTCGAGCAGTACATCGCGAAGCACAACCTCTACGTGGAAGCGCCCGCGTCGCTCCCCAAGGGGGCCGGGTAGTGGAGGCAAGACGAAAGGCGCTGTTGGCGGCCGACGCCGCCGAGTCCAAGCTGGCGGGCGACGTTCTTGTCCTTGATCTTCAGGAGCACAGCCCGGTGACCGACTTCTTCGTGATCGGGAGCGGGAGCAACCGGGTGCAGATCAAGGCGATCACCGAGGCGGTCGAGGAGGCGCTCGAAGCCGCCGGCGAACGCGCCCGCCGCGCGGAGGGCCGGCGCGACGGGCGCTGGGTGCTGCTTGACTTCGGCGACGTCGTCGTCCATATTTTTGAGCCGCGCGAGCGAGAGTTCTACAACCTCGAGCGGCTTTGGGGGGACGCGCCGGTCGTCGAACGCTAGCCGGACGCGCGAGCCTGACGTCGAACCGCCGCCGAATCCGATATGGACCTGGGGCTCACCGTCCGATATAATACGGAGGTTCCGCACGGCGTCGGCGTTGGATCACGTGGGGCTGTAGCTCAGCGGGAGAGCGCCTCTTTGGCGTAGAGGAGGTCGAGGGTTCAATTCCCTCCAGCTCCACCATATTTACCCACGTTTCTGAACGATCGCCACGATCCCGCCGACCCCGTCTTCGTGAGCAAACCGTTAGCCGCCGCCGCCGCGAGTTCCTGGCCCAGCGGATCGACATGCACATCGCGATCCTGCCCGAACTGGACCCGTGGGGAATCGTCGCCGTCGCGTTGCTGCTTGCGTCACTGGCTTTTCGATACATTGGGCAGAGCGTGTTCGCGCACCCGCAAAGCCTCGGCGGAGAACTCGGGCACTTTTGGTTATCTGGTCTATTGAGTCTGGGCGGGCTAGTGATTCTTGCGCTCCAGTATGGACTTCACCGTCACCGCCTACCTCGACAACTCGTGAGAATGCTTCAAATAGGTGACCACCTGAGAGAGTCTATTGAGGACGTATCCGAAGACGCCGCTCTCGCAACAGCCCACGAAAGATTTCGAGAGTGGTTGTACTCATTATACAGCGTGCTGTACTATCGACGACCACACTATGCCGCAGAGTTGCTCCGGCGGCTTCAAGGTGCGCGCACACGCAAACACGTGCTCACGACTTGGAACGAGTATCGCGGGTTGAAGGACAACACGCGCGACTCCCTCGCCGCAGACATTGAGCCGTCCGGTCCGCGTTGGCAAAGTTCTTGACGAAGTTCTAGACTCGTAGGTCCCTGCGGGGACGATACGACCACATCACCCCTCACACCTCGCGGGGACGCGGTAACCCCAAGCCTCTCAGCAAGACGTCGGACTGGCTCCGCCAAGGGGACGGGCGTCGCACGACGTCCTCGCTGTTCCGATCCTAGTGACGCCCTGTACGATGCCCACGGGCAGGCGCCTCGTGTTCCTCCAGCATCTCCAGGAACGCTGTCACGATGTCCGGATCGAAATGCGTGCCTGCGCGTTCTGCGATATGCTTTCGAGCCCGCTCGGTGCTCCACGCGGCTCGATACGGGCGCTTCGATGTAAGTGCGTCCCACACGTCCACCACGGCGAAGATCCGGGCCGCCAATGGAATATCCATCCCTTTGAGCCCACGCGGATATCCGGTTCCATCCCATTTCTCATGGTGGCAGTATGGGATGTCCAGCGCCTGGCGTAGGAACTGGATTGGCGCCAGTAGGTGGTAGGCGTGCTCGGGGTGGAGCTCCATCGTCGCCCGCTCCTCGCTCGTCAGCGGGCCGGGCTTGAGGAGCAGCGTATCCGAGATCGCCATCTTCCCGATATCATGCAGCAGTGCACCGCGGCGGATGTGCACCAGCTCGGTGTCCGGAATGCCCAACTTGGTCGCCAGACGTACGGCCGTCTCAGCTACACGTTGCGTGTGACCCTCTGTTTCCTTATCTCGCAGTTCCAGTGCATGCGCCCAGCCCGCCAGCGTCGTATCGTAGGCGCGCATGTTCCGCAGGACGGCCGTGCGGAATCCATGCTCTGCCGCGTACTCGAGCACTTGCAAGTGCGGGTTGAACAGCAGTACACACGCGGCATCCGCTTGGAGTTGCGCCATGGTGCTGGCGAGCACCACGTTGAGACTGAGACCGAGGTCCAGGCTCCCGGTGATCGCTTGGTCAATCTCCCGAAGCGCCTGAAGCTGCGCCGATCGGTGGACGGTCTCGTGATACAGGCGAGCGTTCTCCAAAAATGCCCCCAACTGGTGGGTATACGCTCGGAAGAACGCCACGCGCTCGGGCGTGAAGAACCCCGCACGGTCAGAATACAACGCCAGTAGCCCAAAGAGCCCATTCCGGCCGGCCAGGGGGAGCGCCGCCACGGTCTGAAGCCCCAGCGCCCGAAGCGCTGGCATCCATGGGACCGGCGGCGCGGCAGTGGCATTGAAATCGGGCACCACAAACGGATCTCCGGTGGCGAATCGTTCCTTGACACGTGTCTCGATCTCCGACCCGGCCCAGCCGGCTGGCACGGATACGGGGATGTCGGTATTGGCAGGGAAACACGCGAGACCCCGTGGCACACCAGAGTCGTCAAACTTCGCGGTCCAGGCGAAGGTCACACCAAGCGCCCCCACGCACAGTGCGACCGCTTCGTCCGCGAGCCGCTGAAGATCCAAGGTCTCGACCATGCGTTGGGCGCTCTCGTGCAGCGTGCGGACATGTGCGAGTTCCTGGGCGATCTGATGGGCCAGTTGCGTACGATGGATGGCGTGGCTCGCCAGGTCCGCAAGTGTCGTGACGACTCCCACCGCTTGGGGGGTGAATGGACCATACTGGGCCCCGCGCTGCCGAGCGATGATGAGCGCGCCGA
Source organism: bacterium (assembly GCA_035295165.1). Classification (NCBI taxonomy): domain Bacteria; species bacterium. The sequence goes on along the minus strand of DATGJN010000118.1, from coordinate 1,902 downwards.
TTACCCGATCGCCTTCCCGCATCGGAACCGAAATACACGGACCCATGAGGCCACTCCCGGGCGAGGCGCCGGCTACCGATGGGGGTTCCGCGGACAGATCGGGTGTAAGAAAGACGCCACCCTGGTGGATAGCCATTCCGGAGAGACTCCCTGCGACAGGGAACACCGCGCCTTGCGGTATGGTTGCGATCCCCCGGACGCATGCACATCGAAAGTTGACGTCATCCGGTTCAATGAGCACGAGGGCGGCGTGATCGCCGTGCAGCAGCGCCATCGCCTGCTCCACGATGATTGCGTACACGTCGTCGAGACGATCGACCCCGCGGAGAGCCACACCTACACTATGAAGGGCCTCCATGTTGTGCGCGTGAACGCGTACCTCGTCCAACAGGCGCAGGCGCTCCGCAACGGCCCCGACCTGCTTACCGATCGCCTCGACCAACTGGATCTCCTGCGACGACCAACGCCGTGGCCGCGATGTTGCGATCGCGAACCCACCGATCATACGACCGCCCAGGAGTATCGGCCCGGTCAACGAAGCCCCGGCTGCGCCGGCGCGCTGTAGCACGGGCCTGAGCGCCTCCGCAGTTGGGCCTGTGAGAGTGTCCCAGTCCTCCACCGCGACGACCCGAGTGAAATCCAATCCGGCAGCGGACGCCGTGGCGACCACCTCTGTGCTCAGCTCCGGCGCCATGTTTCGCGTCACGTGTCTGTCGGGATTCGTGCCAAGCCAGATACCACCGCGCTCACCTTCCAGGACCGTCAGCGCCCGATCGAGCAGCGTCCCGAGAAACGTCCGCAGGTCCGCCGCGCCGGCTGCGGCGGCCATGATGTCGTTGAGCGCTCTCAGTCGCGCCTCCGCTTGCGTACGCTCTGGAACGTCGATAGCGAGCTGCTCCTGAACCTGTTGCGTCTGCTCCAAGCTCTCCCGCAAGGTCTGCTCGACGCGCTTGTAGTCGGTGATATCCTCGGCGACACCGACGACTTCAGTGAACTTGCCGGCAGAATCGTGGACTGGAAACGTACGGTTGCTGATCCAGCGCGTGGAACCGTCCGGTCGCACGATCCGGTACTCCATTCGAGTCGGTTCGCCCCGCTGCGAGGCGGTAAAGACGTCGATGGCCCGTTCGCGATCCTCTGGATGGATCGACTCGATCCATGCCGCCGGCCGTCGGTACACTTCCTCACGGGGTCTGCCCCAGATCTCCTCGTAGGCCGGGCTGACGTATGTGACACGGACGGGCTCAGGTGTGCTAACGAAGAAGACCTCGCGGATGTGGTTCACTAAGTGCTCAAGTTGTTCCCGGGATGGCTCCACAGCCTCCTCCCTGTGCCCTTGGACCGGGAGCATTGGATCCTCAGTCCGTTGACGACGGGCCTTTGAGGTGCGCGGGGTTGTCTCTCCCCGCATCACGGTCCCTCGCCCAGACACAGCGCCGGCACGCCCGTCCACGACGGTGGCACCGATCGGCTCGAGGTTATGCGAAGGGGTCGTTCGTGGGACTTCGATCCTCGTTTAGGAGTGGTAGGACCGCAGCTATTGCTCGACCACCCGAACGGCCATCGCGGACATTGCGCCAGTGCGTGGCGCCGGAGTTCGATATCCTTTTCCCGGCCCCGCGTGGCTTCGGGGCGTCGGCTTCTCCAACGACTCAACACACGAAGGACCCGCGCGCTTTCATGGGGCTCTCGACCGCCAGGCCCCAACGCTGGTTGAACTGGGTCAGATGGCCGATGGGCCGGGAAGGCGACGGGATGGGCTGTCACGACCGGTGCTAGACTCCTCAAAGAGCCGGAGTAAAATTCCCCACCCCGACTGAATCTGGGTCACCAAATCCCTGCGAGGAGGAGGTGGCCCGACTGCTGCGAGGTGGGGACGTGGATGATGTTCGGACCTTTCAT